>JACNFR010000047.1 GCA_014384555.1 Candidatus Nitrosopumilus sp.
AAAATCAATGTCAAATGATGCACTTTTAGCAGTTAAAGAAAATAATTTGGATTTAGCACAAGAAGTGATCAATACAGATGACGAAGTAGATAGATTCGGATTTTATATCATTCGTCAATTAAAAATTGCAATACAAAATGAACATATTTTAAAAGAGATGGGTTTTAGAAATGCCAGAAATTGTTTAGGATACAGATTAGTTGTAAAAAATATAGAAAGGACAGGTGATCATGCCGCATTTATTGCAAAAGATCTTTTAGAATTTAAAAAATCAATTAAAAAAGAAATTTTAGAAAAACTTCAGGAAATGAATGATTTTTCATTGAATGTGTTAGATGAATCATGCTTGGCATTATTCAAAGAAGATTACTATCAGGCTGAAAAAATTATCAAAAAAATAGAACAAATTAGTAAATTTGAGAAGAAAATCAAAGATGCCTCAAAATCAATAAAGGGCGATGAAGAGATGTACAGGGTTAGAAGATTAGCCGAAAATATAAGAAGAATTTCAGAATATGCCAGTGATATTGCAGAAATTGTGTTAAATATGAATATAGAAAAAACTTTGAAAAAAACGGAATAATGTATCAAAATGGACAAAGCGATTCTAATTACATATGATAAAGAAGATGCCATAAATGAGGCAAAGGGGTTATGCGAAGCTGCAGGATATGAAGTAGTCCACATAATTCGACAAAATTATCTGCAAAAACCAAAGTATGGGATCAGTGGTGGAGTTCTAGAACAATTACGTGAGATGGCGGATAAAATTAGACCAGATGTAATAGTGTTTGATGAAATTCTAAAACCCAGTCAAAATTATAATTTAGCAACGGAACTACAAAGAGAAGTTTTAGACAGAGAAGGATTGATTCTTGAAATTTTTGAAAGCAGGGCATCTAGTTCAGAATCAAAATTACAAGTCAAATTAGCACAATTAAGATACGAAATGGTTAGGGCAAAAGAAAAAGTTCGTCTTGCTAACATGGGAGAGCAACCAGGGTTTATGGGAATAGGACAATTTGAGATTGATGTTTACTATAACGATATTAAACATAGAATGCAGACAGTAAAAAAGAAACTTGAGAAAGCTGGAAAACAAAGAGAACTTCACAGACAAGGCAGAAAAAGGATGGGATTTTCAACAATTTCATTAGCAGGATATACATCTGCAGGAAAAACAACATTGTTTAACAAAACTACAGGTGAAACAAAAGCTCAAAGTAAAGAATTGTTTACAACACTTTCTACCACTACTAGAAGAATTACAATTAATCAAGAACCAGTATTAATTGCAGATACAGTTGGATTCATCAGTAAATTACCTGCATATATGATAGATGCGTTCAAATCAACATTAGAAGAATTAACTTATACAGATATCATTATTCTAGTAATTGATATTAGTGATTCACAATTAGAATTAAGGAAAAAATTTGCAAGCTGCATGAGAACATTGGATGAATTAGGAGTTAAAAAAGAAAAAATAATTTTTACGTTAAATAAATCAGATTTAATGAAAAAAGAGCAAATCGATTATAAAAAAGAATTACTAAATTTAACTGAAAATGAAAAAGTAATTTCAGTTTCTTCAAAAACAGGTGAAAATATAGATGAGTTAAAAAAAATAATTGAGAATTTCATAATGAACAAAAATCCATATAAATATAAAAAAAATCAATGGGAAGGTAAAACATATGATAATTGAAGTTGTCAGGATAGGACAACGCGTTGTAAGAGATGACAGAGTTACAACTCATGTTGCGTTAGTTTCAAGATCTTTTGGAGCAGAAAAAATATTCATGACAGAAGTGAATCCAGAAATTAAAGATACTTTAGAAAAAATCAACAATACATGGGGAGGAAATTTTATTGTTGAATTTATCGATAACTGGAAATCGGTGGTAAAAAATAAAAAAAAAGAGGGCTTCAAAATAATACATCTATCAATGTATGGTGAAAAAATTAATGATGTTCAAGAACAAATCCATGTGGAAGAAAAAATTTTAGTGGTAGTTGGTGCAGAAAAAGTTCCAAGAGAAATTTATGAATTAGCTGATTATAACGTAGGAGTAGGAAGTCAGCCTCATTCAGAAATTAGTGCATTAGCTATATTATTAGATAGAATCCAAAATGGAGAACAATTTGAAAAAACATTCCCAAACGCCAAAAGAAAGATCATACCTACAAAAAATGGCAAAAACGTCGAAGTAAATGAGAGAAGGGATTAATACTAGAAACTTGAAGTGATTGAAGTTGGTAGACAAATACGAAGATCCTTTTGTTAGAATTGCATCAATGATTGGTGGCGATGAATATCTCAAAGTAGCAAGATCTTTACTAAAAGCAGAAGATGCAACTGATGAAGAAATTGCTAGTTCTACAGGTCTTAGAATCAATATGGTAAGAAAAGTATTGTATGATCTATTTGGAAAATCCCTCATTACAGGAATCAGAGTAAAAGATGAACGAAAAGGATGGTTTGTCTATAGATGGAGAACTAGAAGAGAAGAAGTTGAGCATTTTATTGAAAATCAAAAGAAGAAAATTGATGAAAGATTACAACAAAGATTAGATTATGAAAATGCTTCAGATTTCTATCATTGTGGAAATGAAGACTGTCCAAGAGTAACATTTGAAAATGCTCTTGATGGAATGTTCAAATGTCCATCATGTCAAAATGTTTTGAATCTAAAAAAGAATGATAAATCTAAAAAGGCATATCAAAAGAAAATTGATGAAATCAAAAAAGATATGCAACAAACTTTTTGATTGATTTTTAAAATTAGATTAAATAGAAAATTTGAAAAATGGGTTACTAGAATAAATAGGAGAAAATCGTCGGAATATCCTTGAGTCAAATATCTACAGTAAATCCAACTACTGAAGAAGAAATTGAAACGTATTCACCAATGGACAAAAATCAGGTATTTGAATTAGTAGGAAAAGCAAAAAGAGCATATCCAGAATGGAAAAAAGAGTATGAGAAACGTAAAAGTTACATTTACAATTTAGTAGAATATCTAAAGAAGAATAAAACAAGACTTGCAACAGTGGCTACATCTGAAATGGGTAAACCACTCAAAGAATCAATTGGAGAAGTTGAAAAATGTGCATGGGCTTTAGAATTTTATGCAGATCATGGAGATAGTTTTCTTTCTGATGAAGTATTAAACACGGATGCAAGGAAAAGTTTCCTAACTTTTGAACCACTAGGGGTAATAGGCTCAATCATGCCATGGAATTTTCCTTATTGGCAAGCATTAAGATTTGCAGCTCCATGTTTAATGGCAGGAAATGTGATTGTCATGAAACCATCTAGAGTAACAATGCAATCAGGTATTGAAATTGAAAAAGCATTTACTGAATCAGGAATGCCTGATGGAATTTTTCAAACAGTAGTTGGAAGTGTAGAATCTGCAAATCATCTTATAGATTCAGATGTCAATGCTGTTACATTTACTGGCAGTACTAATGCTGGTGCAAAAGTAGGTGAAAGAGCTGCCAAAAATTTGAAAAAATGTGTATTAGAATTAGGTGGAAGTGATCCTTTCATAGTACTAGATGATGCAATTATTGAAAAAGCAGCAGAAGGTGCTGTAAAAGGTAGATTCATCAATTGTGGTCAAAGTTGTGTTGCATCAAAAAGATTTTTCGTTGGAAAAAATATTGCAGATGAATTTATTGAATTGTTTATTAAAAAAGCATCCCAGCTCAAAATAGGAGATCCTATGTCAATTGAAACAGATATCGGTCCGTTATCAAGTAAAGATGGTTTAGAAACAATTTCAGGAATTGTTGAAGACGCAAAAGAAAAAGGTGCTGAAATTCTTTTAGGAGGTTCTGAAATGGATGGAAAGGGATTCTTCTACAAACCAACAATTCTTAGAAACATTAAACCAAACATGAGAATAGCACAAGAAGAAACTTTTGGGCCAGTAGCTCCAATTACAATTGTAGAAAATGAAAGTGAGGCAGTAAAATTAGCTAATGAAAGTGAATTTGGTCTAGGTGCAAGTATTTGGACAAAAGATCTTGCCAAGGCAGACAAGATGTCAAGACGAATAGAGTCAGGAATTGTTAGTGTTAATAACGTGGTAATTTCAGATCCAAGAATTCCATTTGGAGGAATTAAACATAGTGGATTTGGAAGAGAGTTATCAAGATATGGTATGTTAGAGTTTGTTAACTTGAAATCAGTTAGATTTTATGATAATTTAACACATCATCACTATGTTGAATAATTTATTTTCTATTTAAGAAAATTATTCTTCTGATTCATCATCAAATTCTTCATCATCTTCTAAATCATCCTCATCATCACATTCTTCCAATTCAACATATGTTGGATTCCCATCATCTCCAAAGAAGATTTCTACACAAGTGTCAGTAGATAAAGTTGAAACCAAAGTTTCAGTCAGTTCTTTAGGAAAATTTCCTAATCTACTCGCATCTGATGAATATCTATACGTGGTAATTTCGTCATCATGGTAAAAATCAACTTCAATGTCACCATTAGCAAATTTTCTGACTGTAGTTACTTGACCAAATATGCTATGAGCCAATTCTAGTTACCTTGCTGAGATACATCTTTTGTAAGATTTTCAGCTAATTGTTCATAATGTTCTCTAGTTTTTCCAAGTTCATTTAGTTTAGATTTTTCAATTTCAGAAAGTTCATTGTCAACTTTTTCAGAAACATATTGCAATCTCGCCTCAGCCATCATGAATAATTTATTGTTCTCTTTCCACAAATGTTCAGTGATATGTTCTGTGTACTCTTGCATATCACTAATTAGTTTAGTTGAATCTCCTGATAAAAGATATTCTTTTGCAGATTCTTCCATTTGAGCACCAATTTCTCGTGAACGCTGATGATCAATTAACATCATGGCAATTGGTCCCATATTGGTAGGTAATCCAGCTTTTTCTAATGCAGGAAACAAGGATTTTTCTTCTTTACTATGATGGCAAACATCTGTAAAGTTTTTTGAAAAATCAATTACAGGTAACAGAATAGATTCAGGAATTTGTTTATCGTCATTTAATAATTGGATAGTGGATTCCATTGCTTTGATAACTTTTTCAATTAATTCATGATCGCGTCTTAGTGATGTAGTTGACATGATTATTTTGAATTAAATCCAATATCTATACTTTATTCATTTTAAAAAATAATTAAAAGATAGAAATGAGTTAACGAGGTTCGTTAACATGTGGGTTTAACGATTAGAAAGGCTGTTTGCTTTTACAAATGCCCAAATCTTTTTAGTCATTTCACTTGGTGCAATTGCTTTCTTACCAAATACTTGTTCTACAGTTTCAGAACGTCCTGCAAAACTGATTGCATATCCACCAAATGCTGGTTTTTTAGCTTTTGATTTAGTTGCTTTCTTTTTTGGTGCTGCTTTTCTTTTTGGTGCTGCTTTTCTTTTTGGTGCTGCTTTTCTTTTTGGTGCTGCTTTTCTTTTTGGTGCTGCTTTTCTTTTTGGTGCTGCTTTTCTTTTTGGTGCTGCTTTTCTTTTTGGTGCAGCTTTTCTTTTTGTTGTAGTTTTCTTTTTTATTGCCAATTTCTTGTAATCTTATTTCAAATAACGTATAATAACTTACACTTTTAGATAATTCAATACAAGATGATTTTTGAGCCTCTTGATTGATTTAAGTTGTAGTTTAGGGGATTTTGAAATATTATCAAATCCATTACCCTGCACTAATGAAATTGCATCTTTTCCTCCAATTAGAAAAGGTGAAAGAGTGATTATTAATTCATCAAAAAGATTTTGCTTTATGAATTCCCAATTTACAGTTCCTCCACCTTCAATTAGAATTGTTGTAATTTTTTTCTCTGAAAGTTTTTTTAATAATAATTTTATATTTACAGATTTTTCTCCTACACTAATTATTTCAACAGGAAAATTATTTAGTTTTTGAAGATTGGATTTTGTAATTTGTTTAGATACTGCAATAATGGTAGGAACTTTGTTGGATGTTTGTAATATTTTTGATTTTACTGAAATTTCGCCTTTAGAATCAAGTATTATTCTGATAGGATTTTTTCCTCTAGCATGACGTACAGTCAATAAAGGATTGTCTTTCATCGCAGTATTTTTTCCAATTAGTATTCCATCAACTTTAGTTCTAAGTTTATGAAGTCTAACAAAATCTTCAGTAGAAGATAGTTTAGAATTACCGGTTCTAGTAGCAATCTTTCCATCAATAGATATTGCTGCACTTAGAATAACATATGGTTTAGATTTTTCCATGTACTATTTTCCCTCCAATCATTACAGCCTTAATTGTAGATTCAGATGCTCTATGAACAATAGATGCATGTGGATTGTGCATTGGTTCTAGATCTAATGCATGTTTATCTAGAAAAATACAATCAGCTAGATATCCAGATTTAATTATTCCAATATTTTTATTTATGATTTTTCCACCATTTACAGTAGCCATCTTAAGAATCTCTTTTGGTTCAATTCTTTTTTTGTGTAGTCCCATAGTTACTTTCCAAATAAAATCCATTTCTCTAAACATATCTGGTGAGTTAATCATCACATTATCTGTGCCTAATCCTATTGTACAACCAGATTTTTGCATTAATTCAATGTCAGGAATTCCTTCTGCAAGGGATGAATTGGCTCTTGGACAAATTACAATGCCTCGAGTTTTTTTAGATGCTAAATGAAGATCAGATTTTGATGCATATGTCATATGAATAAGAAAGTCAGGCTTTAGAGATAAGGCCCTTATTGTTTCAGATTTTCCAGTCATTTTTTTTGATTTGGTAATACTTTGTTTAGTTTCAGATGAATGGATTGCTCGAATTTTTGATACTTTAGAATAGTAATTCAACACAGAGTTACTATTTTCATTTGCACCACTGACACCTATGCCATCACATTTTCTGAGTAATGATAGGAATTCAGCGGATTTTGTGCTAGGAAATGATGAATTTTTTTTAATTTCTTTAGGATCCTGATAAAATTCCATGCGCCCTAAAATTATGGAACGTATTGGAATATCAGATGTTACTTTTTTTAGTAAAGTTACTCCATCTAATCCACCCTCTCTGAAATCAACAAAAGTGGTAATTCCTTTTCTAATCATAGAATAACATGTATTTTTCATAAAATTTCCGAGATGCTCATTTGAAGTGTTTTTGAGGATTTTTGATTTAGCACCAAACACAGGATGAATCTTTTGATTGACTGTTTTATCTAAAGAAATGTCTTTTCCAATTGAATCTCCAACATGTGTATGTGCATTAATGAATCCAGGAATCATTAGTAATCCTTCACAATCTATAGATTCTTCTTTTAGATTTGGTTTAATTTTTGATTGGATTTTTTTAAATTTATCATTTTGAATTTGTACATCAGTATTTAAAATAAAATCTAAATCTTGTCCGGATAATATGCTGAGATTTTTAATTAACATGATAATTCATAAACTTCAGGTTTTTCTTTGCCTGAATCTCGAATTTCCCTTATAGTATCAAGGGATTTTGTGGCTAATTTTACTGCCTCTCTACCTGTGTTTGCATTACCTATCCCACAATTCAAAGAAATTTTATCATTATTTTTTATCATATTGATAAAAGACTGTACAGATTTTTTTGCTTCATCATCTGATACTACCATAAAATTATCACCACCCATAAAAAATGTAAGAGAATTTTTTTCTAAAAAGAATTTAGACATTTTTGAATATAACTCAAAGATTACTGATGAAATTTCATATGGAGAATCAGTTTTTCTTCTGGAAGTAAGATCATCTACATCCAAGTGCATTATAGAGATTTTGGAATCAGATTTCCCATTAATAAAACCAAAAATATTATGTTCTGTGTTTAAAATGATTTTATTTTTCTTTCCTTCATATGCTTTCAAGTTTGCATCAAATGGAGTATTTCCAATACCAATTGATATGGTTAATCTAATGTCAAATAATTTTTCAAGTGCTTCTTGAATTTCAATATGATCTTCTAAATCTAAACCATTTGAAACCACAAAAAATTCATCAGCCCTGTTTAGAAAAACTATGCAATTCTTTTCAGAAAATAATTTTTGCACTTCTTTGTAGAGTGAAGCTTGAAGCATTTGGAGTTCATGTTCTCTATCACTGCCCAAAGTCAAGGTCCAAGGACCATATTCTGTAATTTTTAAGATGCTTAGTTGAATCATTTCTGTATCCTTTTTAATTCATCAGATATTTTTACAACAGCTTCTACAGCACGTTCTGCAACGGGTCTAATTCTAGCATAGGCATGTCTTTCTTGCATTCCAGGACCAGAAATTCCTAAAGAAACAGGTTTTTGATATTTTAATGATAAATCAGTTAGAGCCTTGGCTACTGCATGTGATATCACCTCATCATGTTTGGTTTGACCTTTAATGATAGCACCCAAAGTAACTACTGCGTCAATGTCTTTTTTATTCAATAGTGAATCCACAATGATAGGCATGTCATAGGCTCCAGGAACCATAGAAATATGTGAGATTTTTAATTTCATAAAATCTGCTTTTTCTTTGGCTATAGCAAGCATCCTAGATGTCACTTCTTCATTAAATTCCGAAACTACTATTGCAATATTCAAAACTATTTCACCTTGGCGTATTCTAAAAGCTCTTTTCCATCAATTAATGGAATTCCATTTTGCTTTGCAAATTTTTCAGCCTTTTCCACAGACAATGCAGAATAAGTTTCAGCATCCATCATTTCACATATAGCAGTTACAGGAGTCAAACCTGCAATCTGTGCTAAATAAACAGACATTTCTGTATGTCCCTGACGGGCAGCTAACAAACCTTTGGATGCAATCAATAATGGAACATGCCCTGGAGTTTTAAAAGATGATGCAAATTTTTTCTGTTTGTTTTCAACATTGCAGAGTTTTGCCATCTCATTAATTGTTAGTGACCTATCTTTATCAGTAATTCCGGTGTATGTCTGATAATGATTGATTGATAGTGAAAAAGTAGGGTGATCACCATAAGGTGCCAAGCCCATAATCATTTCTTTATTTGAGATAGAAGATTCTGAAAGAATTTCATGCATATATTGTAAATCTAAAGACTTTGCAAGATTGTTATCAATTGCAATACATAGTAATCCACCAGCATTTTGACGCATTCTTGCAACATGCTCAGGTGTTACAAATTCTGCAGCTACAACCATATCAATTTCATTTTCTCTTCCAGCAGAATCAAATAATAAAACAAATTCTCCACGCTTCAAAGATTGTAAAGCAGATTCAAGTGACATATGAAAAAACTCGTTAATCTAATTATAAAGTTTACTAAAAAACTGGTAATTACCACTAAATTTGTAGATAATTACCTTTATTTCAGAATATATTTTCCGAGGATGTCAGTTTCAATATTAACTTTATCGCCTACTTTTTTGGTATGAAAATTTGTCACTTCAATAGTATGAGGAATTAATGATACTGATGCAAGAGAATTTTTGATATCAACCACAGTTAAACTAATTCCATCTATTGCAATAGAACCTTTTTTCACAACGAATTTTGATAATTTTTTGGGAACTTCAAACCAAACTTGTACTTCTTTTGGTTTTTTTAGAATTTTTTTAATTATTCCCACACCATCAACATGTCCTAAAACAAAATGACCTTCTAATCGATCACCTGCTTTTAAACTGCGTTCAATATTTACAATTCCTCCAACTTTTAGATTGCCAAGATCTGTTTTTTTGGTGGTTTCTTCAATCATTTCAAAAAGACAATTAGATTTTGAAAGTTTTGTTGCAGTTAGACAAACTCCATTTAGAGCAACACTTTGCCCAATTTTTAATCCCTTTGCATGTTTTCCTAAATTTATTGACATTTCAATTGCACTTCTATTCTTAGTGTTTTTAGAAATTTTTTCTACCTTACCAACTCCCTCAACTATTCCAGTAAACATTATGGATTCTATCATGTTTGTCTATAAAATTATTTAGATAATATGTTATTTGTTAGATTTTTCAAATTCATCTTGACAAAATTGATGAAATACGGAACATTTGTTTTCTTTGGCATCATTTTTGATTTTTTCCATGTCTTTGTTAAGAACACCTTGAGCAGCTAAAAATGCATCATCAGATATCCCTAATTTTTCAAACAATCTAGATTTAGCAATGGGTAATTCTTTTAATTTTGAATCAATTGTTTGGGCCATGTCATAATAGATTATTGCGTCTTTGTATTTTCCAAGATGGCTTAAAGAAATTGCTTTATTCATTAGTGCAGTAATATCATTTGGATCTATAACTAGAGCTGTATCATAACATTCCAAAGCATCTTGATGACGATTTAATTCATTAAGTGACAAGCCCATGCTGTTTAGAGCCCAAATATCTTTTGAATCAACGGAAAGGATTTTTTGGCATAATTCTAGGACTTGATCATATTTTTTTAGATTTTCTAGGGCATAGATTTTATTTTTTAGTGCATAAGTATCTGAATTTTTAATTTCTAGAACCTTATTGCAATAAACTATTGCCTCATCAAATTTTTTCAAATAAATTAAAGATAGTGAGATATTTTGTAAAGCAACCATATCATTTGGGATTTTTTCTAGTAAATTTTTACAATATTCATACATCTCATCATATTTTTGAGCATTAAACATCCTGGTTATGACATTTGAAGGATCAAGAAGATCAACCATTTTACTATAATCTATTAAAAATCCATCATCTTTAATCTATTCTAAAAATAACAAATGAAAATAACGCAAAATTATTTTAAAATTTTACGTAGTGATTCATTCAATACTTTAGAATAGCTATACGATGATTGTTCTTGTTGAATCATTTTTGCTTGACGTAATCTTAATTTCTTATCAAGATCATCATCAATCATTATTGTTACACGTTTACTCATTTCTAACAATATGAACATAGTAATTTTTCAATATAACATTATGTGAAAAGTTCCAATAATGGGAAATTATTTAATTTTGAATCATGGAAATTACTTGGTCCATCTTGAATGGTTTTTGGATCAAAGGAATATCAAGTTTTTCTATTTTTTCTTCAGTTGAAAAACTTCCATCAGCAGTTACTGCAATAATTCGTGCTTTGGGATTCATCTCATGAATTTTTTTGATGGCATAAAATCCACTACCATTTGGCATGTTTAGATCAATTAGTACAACATCAGGTTTAGTTTCTTTAAATAATTTTACAGCTGTAATTCCATCAAATCCATTACCGATCACTTTGATATCATTTTCTTCAAGAAATTCACTAAACAATCTAACTGTATCTTCATCATCATCAATTACTATTACTGATTTAGGCATATCTAGACATAATACATAGACCAGTGCTTTAATATTTTCCATCAATCAAAAAATATCATGACTGGAATAGATAGAATGGTTGCAACCTCATTATCATCTGAAATCAAAAAAAATCTGGATGCAGAAATTCTCAAAAAAGTTGAACGAGAATTATTTTTACAACATGGTATGTCAATAAAGCTGTCAATAGAGCATTTTGAAAAATTTTCAAGTGTTCTTAGAAAAAATTCTAACATAGATGTCAATAAATTTGAAAAAGAATGTATTGAAAAAATTCTTAAAATTAAGAAAAATGGTGAAAAATATTTAGTTACTATAATTGATTTAGATTTGAAAAATTTAATTTTAGAATTATTTGGTGAAATAGAATCAAGGAAAATAATTTCTTCTCTTTTAGAAAATGAATATATCATTCCTCAGATTCTTAAAGAATCAAAAATTCCTAAAACATCTGGATACAGAAAAATTGAAAATTTAATTCTTAATGGATTATTTATTGAATCTGGTAAAGTTCTTAGTGAAAGTAAAAAAATATCCAAACTACAATGTATTTTTGAAAAAATAAAAATAGATATTAAAAAAGGAAAAATTACTGTTAGTGGAATTATTGATAAAAAAATGTTTGAAAAGAGCACAAGTATGAAATCTACTTTAGAAGTACTAGAATAGATAAAATTTATGAAAAATATTACTTGACAAGTTCTAAAAGCGCTTTAGCCTGTTTGAAATGTACCTCATCTATCATTTTTCCATCAACTGTGGTGGCACCCTTTCCTTTCTTTGTAGATTCAAGATAAATTTTGCATACTTTTTCAGCCCACAATATTTCATTTTTGTTTGGATGAAACAATTTGTGTACAACAGAAATTTGATCAGGATGTATGATACTTTTCCCAGTATAGCCTAGGCTTTTTCCCAATTTACAGTCTTTTTCTAACCCTCTAGAATCTTTAAGATCTTGCCAGATTGAATCAAACACAGCTACGCCTGCTGCATGTGCATCAACAGGTATTTTTCTTCTAGAATATTTTTCTCCTTCAGAATCTTTTGTATATTCTACTCCTAAATCATTTAAGAGATCAAAAACGCCAAAAACTACAGCAGAGACCCTTTTTCCAAAAGATGCAATGTTATAGGTATTCACTACTCCTTCTGTAGATTCAATTGATGGGATAATTTGAATTGGTTTTAGTTTTTTAGTTTTTTCTAAACTAGATAGAATTTTTTCAATTTTTTTCATTTCTTTAATATTATTTACTTTAGGGATCACAATTCCATCAATTCCTTTTTGGACAATTTCTTTAAGGTCAGACGGAATTTTTCCAGAACTTGGAGAATTTGTCCTAACAAAAATTGAAGATTTGTATAATTTTCTAGAGTTTAGTGCAGATTTGATTAATTTTCGTGCCTTTACTTTTTCATTATCAGGAACGGAATCTTCTAAATCAAAACAAACAATATCAGCTTGGAGGCTTTTTGCTTTTTCTAAGAATCTGGAATTATTTCCAGGAACAAAAATTAGGCTTCGAAAAAGCTGAGTCATTAAATGACTAAACGCCCTCGGGCTTCATTAAGATTTTTCCGAACATTCCTTTTCCGGTTAACATCTTTGTGTGAGCCTCGGCTGCTTGTTCAAATGTATATGTTGAATCAATTGCAGCTTTGATTTTTCCTTGACCCATCCAGTAAAGGGCTTGATCAAGTTCGGCTTTAGTTCCTTGTGTTGAACCCAAGATATTAGTTCCTTTAAAGAACACATGTCTAAGATCGGTTTTTGCGTTGTAACCAGTGGTTGCTCCACATGATACAAGGGTTGCACCATACTTCAGTAATTGTAGTTGCTGATTCCAGTGTGTTTCACCAATGTGATCAAATGATAAATCAATTCCTGGGGCTTCGCCTTTTCTCTTTGCAATTTCTTTTGAAATCTTAAAGACTTCTTTGCTCCAATCTTCTTTTCTATGATCTACTGCAAAATCGGCCCCAAGTTCTAGGCATTTGTCTAGTTTGTCAGGACTTGCAGTTGCAATTACATCACAATTGTATAATTTTGCAATTTGAATTCCAAAGCTTCCAACTCCAGAACCACCACCCATAATCAAGACAGTTTGTCCAGGAGTAATCTTGGCTCTGCCAACTAGCATGTGCCATGAAGTTAGAATTGTCATTGATGCAGCAGCTGCTTCATCATATGAAACTCCTTCAGGAATTTTTGAAACGTTTACTTCAGGAAGATGAGTTACTTCTTGGAATGCTCCCCAAGTTGGACCAGTTTGGAATCCCCAAATGGTTCTCTTAATACAATCAAATTCTCGACCGTCAGTACATGCTTTACAAACTCTACAAGACATGTTAGAGTGAGATACTACTCTATCACCAACTTGAATATTTTTAACATCCTCACCAACTGCGATAACATCACCTGCAGCATCAGAACCTGATACGTGTGGTAATGGAACTGGAACTGGAACTCCACGCATTCCCCAAATATCATTATAATTCAGAGCGGCAGATTTCACTGAGAAAACTACTTCGTCTGATTTTGGTTTTGGGTCATCTATATCCTGGACTTTAAGGATTTTAGCATAATTATCATCTGGTGCGTATTCATTGTATACAACGGCTTTCATGTATGAATAGAATTTCTTTCTAAATTTATATTTTTTCTGTATTATACTCGATTTATCTTAAAATCTCGTTTTGGTTGCTGTGCTGATAGCAAAATTTGTTTTAATTGCTCATCAGTGAGTCGACCAGGGAGTTTTCCTTGAGTCGCCATACCGATCAGATATTGTTCAACCATATCTGATAATTCAGGTTTTACCATTTTGATATTATTTAGTCTCATTCGGGCTTCAGGAGTTAGGACTTGCTTTAGAATTTGCTCTTTTTGTGCAGCTAATTCATGATTAGTATTATCGATAGGTGGTTCATTGGATTCTGGAAAACTCATTTTGAATCTAAGAGTATATCTTCAATTGTGGAGTTTCAACGATTAGTTCTTTAAGAATTTCAGTTGATAGTCTGTCAAGTTTTTGCATTCCTTGTTTAGAAATTTTACGTCCTTTCTTCTCTACTTTTTCTACGTATCCAAGTTTTTCTAAACCTTGAATTGCATTACGAATAATTTTACCGCCAGCATCTTTATGATGAGCAGCTCCATATCCAGATGGTTTACCGCCACCATAATCATTTCTTAAAGCATTAATTCCAATAGGACCATTAAGGTAAATTTTTCTCATAATTGAAGCGCATCTTGTATGCCACCATTCTCTATCTTGAGGAGGTTTATCTGCATGAGCACCAGTTTTGACAAAGGGTATCCAAGAAGGTGCAGGAATATCTTCACTCTTTAGTGCTGTAGATAGTCTTTCTATCAATACATCTGCTGGTACATCGTATACCTTAGCCATAAATTCAAAAACTCGATAATCGTCTTATAAATCATTGAGATATTGAGTTTGGTTTGTTCAATATAATTAAGCACAAATTCTTAGATCGGTGATAAATTTTCTCAATTTTGATTTAAAAAACACAAAGAAATTATTCATACAAATTATCAGTATTATCTAAATATTATTTTAGAAAACTCAATTCAATTAGAATTGTCACCAGGCAATAATTAATTGCTGGTCTTAAATTCTAATTTTAAATTTTAATTGATTACTCCTTGACTAATTAAAAATTCTATTCCTTTAACAAAATCACTTTCAGAAATCAAGTCATCTGCCCACCATCCAGCATTATTTTTTATCCAGGATGGAATTTCTTGAGAATCTGTTGATTTGGATTCCATGACTGGAATATTGATAATATTTTCATTGATCAGAAACTCAATGGATTGAATAAATTCTTGATCACCAACAATTCCATCTGCCCACCATCCAGCATTATTTTTTATCCAGGATGGAACAATTTCAGTTTTGTTTTCTTTAATCATGTCAAAATTAAGACTAAAGTCAGATTTTGAAGTGAAATATTTTTCAAAATTATTAGAATCATGGCCAATTAAAATTATTTTTAATTGATATTGTCCAGCAACAGAAACTTCAACAGATTCTTGATAAATTCCATGAGGAGTTAAAATGCCAAGATAAGTATCAGAAATTCCTATATTTGACCAAATCTCTTTTCCAGAGGAATCAGTAATACTATATGCAAACAAAATATCTTTTGCAGGTTTATTATTTACATCAAAGAAAGAAAACGTGAGTGGGATTTTTTCACCTGTTTTTAATTTAGAATCCCAGGATACTTTTGCATTAATACCATTTTCAAATATAAAATCAAGTTCATTGAGATCAATTTGTACACCAGGTAAAATTTCTATTTTAATTTGATTATTGTCATTTTTGAAATTTATTTGATTTTTAATTTCTAAAAATTCTTCATTGGGAATATTTATTCTAACAATATTTTGATCTGGATTTGAAATTTCAAAATCAAAATAATTGTCTTTAATTTGTATACCTTCTACAAAAACATCAACGTCATACCCTTGCTTGAAATGTGGGAAATCCTTTTGTAATAACACTATTTGATTTATACTAGAATCATGATGATGCTCACTGAAATCATGGAAGATTTCATATGAAATTTTATTTGTTGATTCATCATAATTGAAATTTGAAATTTCGTCGTTGTGGGATTTTATTGATATTGGAAATTCCTGGGCGTTTGCAATCGTGATTGGAAACGTGTATTTTTCTGGAAGATGTAAGAAAGTTTCAAACAATAGATCTTTTGCGGTCATTGTCTTTGGATTTGTTGCCCCTACAATGGAAACTTGGATGTTATATTGTCCACTTTTATCAAAAACAGGGCCCTGGATTACAGGTAATGAATTGCCTCGGGCATAATATGCTCCAGCTATGGCATGTTTTTCACCATAATATTTGGTACATTTCCATAGATTTTCATCATAACATACTGATGTAGGTTTAATTTCTAAATCTAATTTGCCATCATCATCAAAAAAGTATTCATTAGCAACTAGAGTACCTTCATGAAAAATCTGAACTCGATATGTAACACTTTGGATATTTTTATTGGTCTCACTATCAAAAAATCTAATTGACAAATTGGCACTTTTAGAATCCCCATAAACGAAATCTTCTGGAGTAAGAATTGTGGTCAGAGCTACTCTCAATCCATCAAAATCTATTGGCGGTGCAAGAGCCCCGGAGTGATGTTGTGCATAGGCAGGAGTTATTGAAATTGTTACCAAGCCTACTAGAATTAACAAAATGATCTTTGAAATCACAATTGTAGATAATTTCAGGTTGTTAAAATATAATTGTTAATCATTGAGATATAATTTTGCGATAAGTATGCCCACACAAGTTACAAGAAATTCTGATCGACTTGACAGATGCTCTTCCTAAACGGATTCTAGAATTTATCCCAGGTGCCATAAAGGATTTGCATTTTTTACAAAAAACCATTCTCAGATAATATGGCATTCGGATTTTGTGTCGGGTGCTAATTCTTCTAGCAATAGCAGCTTGTCTCTGAGAAAGTACAGGATTTGTCTTTGCATTAATAATTGCATTTTCAATAAGAATCTCCATTCTTTCCATTGCAATTTTTTTTGCTCCAAGTTTCACAATAATTCCTAAAACTACACCTAAAAATTGGTTCTTATAATAATTGAAAAATGCAGTCAGCGGGATTCGAACCCGCGTCACAGGGTTGGAAACCCCGAATACTAACCAGGCTATACTATGACTGCAATGAAATGCAAATTTTATTTCCTACATAAAAATGGTTTTTTCGTACTCATAGAGCATTCTAGCAACTACAACATGTCCTTCAAAGGATTCATCACCAACTGAATAGAGATCTGTTATTTTATTTTCAACTGAATTAGAGAAATGTCCCTTTTGGAATCCGCCAAGAACAATACAAGCATCATCAGTTATCTCTGTTGCAATTTTTTCATATGTACTCTTTGCACCTTTTGTTGAAAATCCAATTACTTTGGAAGGGTTAATCTCATCAATTAGTTCAGAAAATGTTTTTTCTTCAATTTTTAATAAAAGATCATCATCTTTTGTTGTAATACTTTTTTCCTGATATAATTTTTCTATCACACCTTCAAATCTGTGATATGATTTAGGAATGTGAACATTTTCACCAAATGATATCACTTTGTCATCAAGTGTATGAACAAAAAGCTTCATTTTGTTTTTAAGATATAATGGAATAGTTGTAGCTTCTAGTATTGAAAAGTGAACTAGATCTGGTCTGCCTCTTTTTAATTCATTTTCAATTCCTTTCATAGCTGCAAAATGCCATGAATTATCAAGCAAGATTTCTGATGGATGCTTTCCAAGTTTTCTTGCATGTGAAACTATTGATGGATGATATTTTAACTCAGTTGGAACAAGTTCTAATGAAGATTCAGATAAGATTAAAGAAATCATTTTAGTTTATCATCTGAATTTGCTTCTTAAATTCATTCCAACTTGATTTAGGATTACCATCGTTGTTGATCAACCCAGCACTACAGATGTAGTTGCTTAATCTTTCAGCTACATGTTCACTGCTTCCAAAACCAGAGCCACCAACAATTAGTGTGTCATCTCCTATTGTGGGTGCTTCAACTATGCAAGTTCCGTTTGGTCTGTCATACTGCCTATACCAAGTAAAAAATTCTATTTTTGCTTCATTTTCAGTATAGAATTCAAAAGATTTTTTTAAAAATTCTTTTTGCATGTCTTCGCTTCCTCCAACAAAATCAGATGTACTCCAGCTAATCTCAAAAACTCCTACAGGTTTATCACCTGCTAAATCAAAAACTTGCTCCAGTTCTTCTTTTGCTTGTGCAGGGGTTTTTACAATATCATTTAGACTATCAACTGGAGAATAAGAAAAAGCAACAAAATCACCAATAGACAAATCAGTTACAATGTATCGCAAGTTTTTGTTCAACACCTGATGTAGTGCAAACGAATTTCCTATTTTTACATCAGGATGCTTTTCTTTTATTTCATCATAAACTCCATTGAATAGTTCTTTGTACACAGGAATATTTTGCTCATAAAATCTAAATTGCGATTCTGTTTGTCCTCCAAGAATTACTGTATCTACAATATCATACCTTGACAATATTTCATCAAGTACACTAACTACTCTGTCTTCACCTATAGAATTAAGAGATGGTTTGCCGATCCAATTAGGAAAAGGTCCAAGTGTTTCGCCATTGATTATAGAAAAGTACAGAGTGACTTTGAGATTATTTTTTTCATTCAACCCCATCAAGATATCTGATTGTTTCCAATCAAATTCCCCACGTACTGGCTCAACTAAATTCCAAAACAGATAGACATTACTTCTACCAATTTTAGCGTCAGAAGCTTCAGAGTAAGCCTCATCTAATTCTTGTAAGGTTGTGGATTGATTTGGAGAATTAATTACTAGGCCAATTTTTTCATTTGTTTGTTGAGGAGAAATGATATCAATATCAGAAATGCTCAAAACAAGAATTGTCATACCAATAATTGCCCCTATGCCTACTATTACGCCTAGGAATTTTTTATCCATACAGAATGAAAAATAAAAGAAAGTAAAAGAGTTGTGATTCTGTTATCTATCCAGAAGTACAACCACTGTATCCACATTCGATGCAGATACTACAACCTTCTACGAAAACTAGATTGTTTTTACATGTAGGACACAATCTGTCTTCAGAAACTTCTTCAACTTTTGGAGGTTCTAGTTTGATTTCTTCGTCGTGAACTTTTAATGCAAGTGAAGCATTGACTTGAGACTTGATGTATGGATTTGTTATGTTTTCAGTAACATAAGCAGTCATGTATTCACTTGGTGAAACTTCAAAGATCTTTGTTGCATTTTCACTTGTCATGTGAAGAACTTGTTTATGTCTAGAGCCGTCACGATAAACAGTCATTCCTTTTAGGCCGATTTCGTGTGCTAATAGATATGCAGATTTTACATCTTCTACTGTTACATCATATGGCATGTTGATTGTTTTTGCAATTGCATTTCCAATCCAATCTTGCCATACACCTTGAGCCATAAGATGATCAGCCCAATGAATATCCATTGCTGTAACAAAGACATCTTGCATCCATTGTGGAATCTCCTCTAGTCCTTTCAATGAACCATAATTGTCTGCAATCTTTTCAAGAATTTCATCAGTGTAGATACCTTCTTCTTTTAGGGCTTCTTCGAGAATCTTGTTTGTATAGAAGAATCTTCCAACAGTAACTCTCTTCTCAAACACTAGAGCAAATGCAGGTTCCATTCCGTTTGAACAGTCTGCAATCATAGATAGTGTTCCAGTTGGTGCTACTGTAGTAGTCAAGACATTTCTAATACCATGTTTTTGGATTTTCTCAATGAGTGGATCCCATTCATAGGAGTGAGAATCTTTTGATTTCTCATAGTAACCTGAGACTGGAATCTTTCCTTCTGGAAATTCTGTCTTTGAACAAAGTGGGAATTCGCCACGAGCATTAGCAAGTGCGACACTTTCTTCCATTGAATAGTATGTTAGGGCTTCAGATAGTTTTGATTGTAGTTCATAGCCTTCTTTAGAGTTGTATGGGATTTTGAGTCTGTATAACAGATCAGCTACTCCCATTACTCCTAGTCCAATTCGTCTAGACTCTTTTGAGGCTACATCGATTTCTGGAACTGGATATTTATTTACATCAATGATGTTATCCAAAAATCTCGTTGTCTTTCTGATTATCTCTTCATATCCTTGCCAATCAAATTCATAAGATCCATCGGCTTGTCTTTTTGCAAGATTTACCAAGTTGATAGAACCCAAGTTGCATGATTCGTATGGATAGAGACTTTGTTCACCACATGGATTTGTTGCTCTTAGTGGTGCTTGTCTTGCTTTGGCAAATACATTGTACTTGTTAATTTGATCAAAGAAGATCAAACCAGGTTCTGCGCTTTTCCATGCAGATAATGCAATGAGATCAATTAGTTGATGTGCATTGATTTCTTTTACTGGTTTTCTATCACGTGGACTACGTAAGACATAGTTGCCATCAGTTGTGTTTACAAGTGCATGCCAAAAGTCTTCCCAGATACCAACACTTACGTTAAAGTTTTCTAAAACTCCAGGCTCTGTTTTGTTTGTGATGAATTTTTCAACATCAGGATGCCATGTTTCAATGATTCCCATGTTTGCACCACGTCTTTTGCCACCTTGTTTTACAACTTCAGTGACAGTGTTGATAATATTCATGAAAGATACAGGACCTGATGCAACACCAGAGGTTGATGCAACAATATCACCTTCTTCACGAAGATCAGAGTAATTAATTCCAACTCCACCGCCAGACTTGAAGATTAATGCTGCATCGGAAGTTGATTTCATGATTTCTTCCATGCCATCATTCATTCCAAGTACAAAGCATGCTGAGAGCTGTCCTAGTCTTCCACCTGCATTCATCATTGTTGGTGAATTTGGTAGAAAGTCTTGTCCAGTCATCATTGTGAAATATTCAGTAATTTTATCTGAATAACTCTCAAGCTTCTTTTCTGCTAGTAGTGTCAAAAGATCTTTGAAACTTACTTTCATCTGACCTTTATTTGCAAGGGTCACATAGTGATTGATTAAAGATCTAAAATGCCATTTGTTGAAGAAATAATCTCCGACTTTGAATTTATAATCAAAGGCATCTAGTTTTTCAAGATAAGATTTTGCTTCATCAGTATCCTGTTTGTTATGTCCTGATTTGTCAAATATTTGTGAATCATATAACATATCACCAATTCCGACTAGAATTGCGACTCGCTCAAACATTTGAGTTGGAGATTCAATAATCTCACTTTTGGAATTTCTGAAAAGGTATCTTGAGGCTAGAACTCTTAAGCAGTTCAAATCAAATTTCTTGGAAACTGGATCAAGGGCCTTTAGATTTAAAACCTTCATTTTTTCGTCTCGTAATTTTCTTCTCTCGTGTCTGTAGACGATGTACGCTTTTGCGATATCGCTATTGCCGCTATCGATTAAAGTTGACTCTACAATATCTTGAATATCTTCAACTGTAGGTGATCTAGAGCGGGTAAAGCCCTGCTCCAATAACTTGTTAACTACATCCTCTGCTAGTTTGTCGGCAACGCCACGGTCGGCTTTAGAGGTGGCTGCCAATGCCCGATAAATGGCATTTGAAATTTTATCTTTATTGAAAGCCGTAACTACGCCACTGCGCTTACGGATCTCACTGATCGTATTTTCTATTTGTGAATTGTCCATTATAATCTCCCCGCTAAGGTTAGAAATAATATGGATATAACTTGTGTGCTCGAAAAATTTTGATCTTGCTCCGCTATTAGGTCAATATTTTTAACACCGCTACTATGAACATCATACTGGCATAACATTCATGACAGTTGACGATGATCGCAACATCTGAAACTGATCAAAAAAATTTAGAAAATGATCGGAACTAGTTTATCATTTACGATTTTCAGACAACGTAAGGTGACTTGCACTTTGGACACTTGTCATCAAACTGTTCATCTTTGAAACCACACTCACCACAAATTGAAGTGTGTCTTACAAGTTTGAAAGAAGGTGTAAGTTCTGAGGTTTTCTCTATTGATTTTTTGATATCCTCAACCTTTGCATTTTTATCAATATCTAATGTGACTAGTAATCCACCGTTGAGTAATTTTGAGAGTTTGTTACACTCTAAGATAGGCTCACTTTTGAGAGTATAATTAGAAACTTCTGATGCTTTGATCACTACGCCTTGAGAATAGAAATCAGCATCCATTGAATTTAGAGTGGAATTTTTGCCATATTTTTCACCGTCAAGTGTTGCAAATCTCACAGAACCTTCAGTTTCAGTCATGGAAATGGCTACTGTGTCGCCTAATTCTTTACCTTTTTTGGCACCCACATCAACTGCAGTTTCAATGACTTTGTGAAGGATATCTCGTCCTTCCTTGTTATCTTGGAATCCAAGTATGTTAAAGACGGATTCTTTGAGTCCTACCAAATTTACAACTAAAGATACGGAGCTTCTTTGCATGTATTGGGTATTTTTTGCAAGGATTGGATTTAGTCCTCTTCGTGTAAGATCAGAGATTTCTTTCTTTCTTAGTGCCATAGAAGCTAAAGCTGGTTTCATTAGCAAAGCAAGTCTTGCTCTAAAATAAGTTTCATCTTTGTTTGATTCAAATGCTAATCTTGGAAGATTGATTGAGACAGATTGTAAAGTAATTGAAAGTGGACCAGAAGCTTTTGTGGATCCATTTGTAATTCCATAACTTGATGTTTGGCCTTTAGCAAACATTACTTTTCCACCAATGGAAAGAATTTCTGCCACTGCTTGTGAAACATCAGATACTTTTCCTTTTTCAGAATCAATGATTAATCCAATTTTTGGAATTGGTGTAATCTTGACATAATTTTTGTATGCATTTATAATCGAAGTAATTATTTTTGTATCAGTTCCTAATTGTAAACGAATTGAAATGTTAGTGCTAGTTTTATTATATTTTGAAGTTGTTGATGCAGTTGCAAATGCATCAGTTAACTTTAGTTCAAGTTCTGGAAGTGACTTCGAGTGTTTTGTAAATAATGAAACAAATCCATCAAGTACAATTTCTTGTGAAGCTTCTTTGGAAAGAAGAGCAATGACTACAGATAGTGAACTTGTAATTTCATCAAGTTGTTTTGATGCAGGAATCCTTGATACATTAAGATATTTTCCACCAAGATCAACTCCATCTTCAATTAATTCTTTAATGTTTACAAAGATTGTATCAGGAATCATTGACCATATTCCAGGATTAGAAATATGCAAGTCACCAGAAAGATGAGAGTCTGCTACATCTTTTGGTAAAACGTTTGTAAGAAGATGTTCTGCAAATACTCTCTGTCCAGTGTTAAACAAGAGTCCCTCAGCGCCATTATCTACATCATCTAAATTAGAAATCATCTCTTGAACATCATAAACAGGCAAACCTAGGCGTGCGAGTTTGTTCCTATATTCTTCATGTCCGTGCTCAAGCAGGACAGAATTAACCATTTCACGAATTAGTGCACCTGTAAGATATGTAGTCTGATATTTGTAAATTCTATTTTCAACTTCTTCAGTAATTTTTTGTGCTAGTTCTAATGGAAGGCTTCCTTCACGGACAAGAGATTGAATAATTTTATGAGAATTGAATTCCTCAATAGATTCAGAGGATGTTCTAACATACATTTTTCCACTTTCAATTATTGATCTTTCTTCAATTTGTCTTGCCAAACTTAGAACAAGTTTTCCAAGATTTGTAATGGTGTAACGTCTTTCAGATTTATTTAATGCAACAAGTGATTGTCTAAGTAATTTTCTCAAGTGATATGCAAATTTACCACTTTCTTTTTTTGATTTGAACCCTGCAAGGGATTTTAATTCTGAATAAGTCAATGGGCCTTTAGAATTTAGGATTCTAAGAATATCAATTCTATTTGGACTGGCCATTACAGAAAAGATCATTCTGACACGTTTTGAAGTAGATTGTAAGATTCCACCTCGTTTTGGATCTGAATCATCATCCATATCAGAGTCTAAATCTGCATCTAGATCTGAATCATCAATATCGGTATCCAAATCTGCACCTAAGTCAGGATCAATATCTAATTCTAATTCCTCTTTGCTTAGTTTCAATATTGCCTCTATAGTTAAGGAGTAAATAAGACTTGTGACTAGATTACAAGATCATATTTTAGATCATATTTCTTAAAAATATAAAAAAAGATCTTTATTGAAGATCAATTTGTATTAATTTTCTTGAACATCAAGGGAAAATTCAGACGTTGAAAGTCTCTGTCCACATGATGGACACTTTCCGTTTGTTGGATTAAGTACATCTTTTAGAGATTTTAGCATCTTCATGTTTGTGATCTTTTCTCCGCATTTACCACATGTAATTTCTACTGACATGGATATGATAAAGTATGTAAAATAATTAAGAAACGATTTTGATTTTTATTAATAATTCAAGCAAATTATTTTACTGTTTTTCAATGAGGATTCCGCGTTCATCAAAACCACCAATTTTGGCCCTTGTCCCAACAGGAAGATCATCAGGAGTGGCAATATTTGGCATAAATCCAGAAATTCTCAAATCTGTATTATCTACTTGCATAACAACAAAGGCATATGGAGTGTATTTTTCAAAGCCTGCAGGGGCTACAGTGATAATAGTATAAGTGGCAACTGAGCCTACGCCATCCAAAACAGTGTCCTCAAATCCCTTGCTACCACATTTTAGACAATAATATGCAGTAGACAAATGAAGAAATCCACAATCAGTACATTTGTGAGTTAAGAGTTTGCCTTGTTTGGCATATTCAATAAGTTGTTCTTCAATAGTCATGTTATACACTTTGGAATACGTGAACAGCACAACTTGCACCAGTTGCACCAAAGTTATGGGTTAAACCAATTTTTGCATTTTTAACAGTTCTTTCACCAGCTCTTCCAGTTAGTTGATCAAATACTTCTACCACTTGTCCAACACCTGTTGCTCCAATTGGATGTCCTTTTGATTTAAGACCACCTGAAGGATTAATTGAAATATCAGAATTTAAGCTTGTTCTGCCTTCACGAACAGCTTGAACACCTTGTCCTTTATCAAAGAATCCCAAGTCTTCAGTATCAACTACTTCTGCAATTGTAAAGCAATCATGTCCTTCTGCAAAGTCAATATCTTTTGCAGTGATACCTGCCATTTTGTATGCATCTGCTGCTGCAAGTTTTGTACTAGGAATTGTTGTCATGTGTTCACGTCCTTGCAATGCAGCTGGTGAACCGCCTCTACCAGAACCAGTAACTTCAATGTAATCGCCACCATGTGCTTTTGCAAACTTTTCAGAACAAAGGATAACAGAACTTGCACCATCAGAGAATGGACAGCAATCATAAAGTTTTAGCGGACTTGCAACTACTGCTGAATTCATTACATCATCAACTGTAATTTTCTTTTGCATGTGAGCTTTTGGATTAAGAAAACCATTATTGTGATTCTTTACTGCAACTGCTGCAAAATCTTCTTCAGTTGCATCAAACTCTGTCAAGTAAGCTCTTGCCATAGATGCAAACAATCCTGGAAATGATGCACCTGCTTGACCTTCATAGAAAAAGTCAGAACAATATGCAAAGTAAGTTGTAGTCCATTCAGTTCCGGTGTGAGTTACTTTTTCAACACCGGTAACAACAAGACAGTCATAAAATCCGGCTGCAACATTGGCATATGCTTCTCTAAATGATACAGAGCCACTGCCACATGCAGATTCTATTGTTAATGATGGTTTATCGGGAATTCCTAATCTACTCATTAAGACAGGGCCAAGATGAACTTGTTTATCAGCTACGCCGAAGACGTTTGAGATGTAAGATGCTTGTATCTCTTTTGGGGAAATTCCTGCACTCTCTATGGCTGAAACTGATGCCTGAGTAGTAATATCTGCAATACTTTCACTTAATTTTCCATATTTGGTGCTACCAGCGCCAAGAACACAAACCTTTTCCACAAATGTCACTGACCCATTTCCCTATAAAAATTGTTTTAGTAAATTCATCATAGAAAATGCCAAGAAGAAAATCTAGTGTCAAAACTGTTCAGATCAAAAAACCGATCATGCGGCATGTAGTCAAAACTACAAAGTCACGAACAAGTATCTTCAAAAAAGAGATCATTCAATATTTTGATAGTAATGGATTTCTTTCATGGTCATCTAAAGAGAGAAAGTACATAATTCTTGGAACAAATTCTCCTAAAAATGGACTAGTACCATGTCCGGAATGCAAACTTGGAGAATTGATGGTAATCAAAAATAAAGCTACAAGAAAGCGATTCATGGGTTGTTCGAACTTTTACGGTGGATGCAAAGCATCATCACCATTATTGCAAAAAGCAAGAATGCGAGCAATGAAAATGCCATGTGATGTATGTAAATGGCCAATGATAATTTTTCGTTACTCAAGAAATCAAAAATGGACAAAACAATGTGGCAATTTTAATTGTAAAAGTAGAAAAACTAAGCCTTCAAAGTAGGATAAACATCTGTTCTTCTGTTTTTAAGTAATGGTAAAAGTTTTCGTGTTTGTTTTACTTTATTCAAATCGATTTTTACAAAACTGATTCCTTGCTTCTTTTTCATGTCAAGTAATATTTTTCCATAAGGATCTACAACTAAACTTCGTCCACAGTAAATATTTCCAACTTGATCCGGTGCAATAACATAACATCCATTTTCAATTGCACGTGTTTTGTTAATTGTTATCCAATGTTCTTCTTTCATGTATCCTTTAACCCAAGCAGATGGTGCAACTAAAACTTCAGAGCCTGCTGCTGCAAGTGATCTTGACATTTCGGGGAATCTTAAATCATAACAGATCATCATTCCTATTTTTCCAACAGATGTTTGGATTGGTTTTGTAATTTTTGAGCCTGATATCATTTTGTCAGACTCTCTAAATCCTAATGCATCATAGAGATGAATTTTACGATAAGTTGAGATTACCTTGCCTGTTTTGTCAATTACAAATGCAGTATCATAAACTCTATCTTTTTTTCTGCTCTTCTCATAAAATGAACCAACAACTTGGATTTTATTTTCTTTTGCTGCCTTTGCAATTTTACTAACAAAGTCTCCATTAATTGTTTCAGATAAATTTGCAAGTTGTTTTGAGGTTTGAGATGAACTTGTGTAAAACATCATGAATTCTGGGAATGCACAAAGAGTTGCATTTTTTGATGCAGCTTTAGAAATGTATGAGATAATTTTTTTTAGATTAGTTTCTTTACTAGTTGATGCTTTGAATTGAATCACTGCCACTTTCATGGAATTGATTAATCACATCACAATAAAAGGATAAACTTGTGGTACAAATCAGAAATGTACCATTTTCTTATTATGCAAATTCAGTGTATACAATACAAACCGACCATAGTGTGTATGTCATCCCCTGACTGGAGGGATATTTTCCAGTCAAATATTTTTAAAAATAATTAAAGTTGGTTTCCTGCTAAAAACCAATTTTCCTTAGGATTGTCTTCAAAAACAACAATTACGTGATTCTCTTTTGTTTTTAGAATCTCAACTGCGGATTTTGTGATTGCTTTGGCATATTCGTCTTTTTGCTCCTGAGTTCTTCCAGGATACATTGACACTGTAATCAAAGGCATGCATTGTTCAGAATATTTCAGCGATTTATTCTTTCAATAGTCAGGCCTGTAACCATATCTTGTTCCATAGGTATAGTCAGAACTGTGTGTTTTCTTGTACAGGTATCCAGTTGCAAATCCTATTGCAAATCCCCCAATGTGAGCCATATACGCAACACCGCCACCTGCAACACCGAATCCACCTATGAAAAACGGTAATAGATTTTGAAAGACCAACCAAAATGGCAAGAACCATCTTGCTTGGATATGCATCATTCTCCAAAAGAATCCCAACATGAGAAAAGTGGTTATTCTAACTCTAGGGAACATTGCCAAATATGCGCCAAGTACGCCAGATATTGCCCCTGATGCGCCTACTGCAGGAATGGAACTTGTCGGATCAATTACGATGTGAGCTAAACCCGCACCGATTCCCCATCCAAGATAAATTAAAAGAAATTTTGCTTTGCCAAACTTTAGTTCAATGTTATCGCCAAAGATCCACAAAAATAGCATGTTACCACCCAAGTGCATCAAACCACCATGCATGAAAATAGAACTAAATAATGAAATGTACGGCATGTCAGGACATGAAATTCCAGGTTGTATAACAGATGAAAAACTAGTGACACAGCTTGGAACTGCACCCCATTCAAAGAACATCAATGCAGCTTGTTGATTAGAAAATTCCCAAAATTGACCAGTTACAGCTATTTCATACAGAAATATTACAACATTCATGACGATTAGAGCAATAGTTACTTTTGGTTTGAATCCAGGAGGATGTGGATTTTCATCACGTAATGGTAGCATTAGTTATTTAGCTTGAATGAAATTTGTATAATAAGATTATTCAGTTTTGAGTTTACATTATTAAAAATTTCATCAATTTAAAAAAAATAAGATGAGAAACCGGTACTATTATGACTCCTCCGTTTCTCACCTAACTATGGCCTGTATGATAGTATTATACTTCAATAGATAAAAACAGAATTGGTACATTCGTAGGATAAACTGGTATGAATAACAAAGAATAGATTATACTTGTAAAATGCCATTACTGATCAAATATTGAATTCCTTGTACAAAGGCTTGATCATCTATTGCACCTTCTGCCCACCAGCCTGCATTGTTCTTAATCCAAGAGGGGATTTCATTTCCTGATGTTCCTTCGGATTCAGTTTGTGGAATATCTAAAATGCCATTACTGATCAAATATTGAATTCCTTGTACAAAGGCTTGATCATCTATTGCACCTTCTGCCCACCAGGATGCTGCAAAAGATGCAATTAGTAATCTAGTAACAAAAATTGGTCAGCAAAACAATGTGGGAGTTGTTTTATTTGAATCAGGAGCAACTACAATCTCATATCTTTCACCTGATAAAGAAAAGACTGTAAATGCAATTTCATCAATTGAGCAAGGTCAAGGAGCTACTGCAATAGGAGATGGATTAGCATTGGGAATTGACATGGCTTCTTCAATTCCTGACAAAAAAGGTATCATAATTTTACTCAGTGATGGTGTTCATAATTCAGGATTAATTACACCAGAAGAGGCAATAGATTATGCAAAAATTAACAATGTTCAAATTCATACAATTGGTTTAGGTTCAGTTGAACCAGTTTATCTAAGAGATGACATCTATGGAGAACCACAATATGCACAATTAGATGAAGATACTCTTGTTTTAATTGCACAAGAAACAGGTGGAAAATATTACAAATCACTTGATGAACAAACACTCAATGAAATATTTTTCACTCTAAGTTCCAATCTTGAATATGAAATGGAATATTCAACAATTAGAGATTGGTTCATAGCTGCTTCGATAGGGTTGTTACTAATTGACGTATATGTTATTTATGGCAGATATAGAATAGTCGTATAGATTTCTATACAATTATTATTTTTCTTTTAACGAGATTCTCAATTATATTTAGAAACTCGTCATCTGAAATTTTTTCCTCAGACCACCATCCTGCAGAATTTTTTACCCAAGAAGGGATACTCCATTGTGATTCTGAAATTACATTTCGTTCAGGAACAGAAACGATTTGTTTTTCAAACAAAAAGTCTATTCCTTCAAGAAATTCTGAATCAGAGATTTGGTTTCTAGTCCACCAATCAGCATTAGTTTTGATCCATTGGGGAATTTTTGGCATCTCAGGTGGCAATCCTTTGTCAAAACCTGAAATTTTGAGCGTACCTTGTGAAGTAGGTCCCACAGTAAATGCAACATGCCAGAATCCCATCTCATCTATGCTTTGAATAAAATCAACAGGCTCATCATTTAGTGTAACAGTAAATTTTTCATTTCCTGAGATTGGAGGAAACTCAAAATTAGCATATGTCTCTAATGGATAGCTATTATACCCACGAATACTCATTGTTGTTCCTTTCTCATCAAACTTTGCAGCAGAATACCATGCCCCTGAGTCATATCTGAAATTAAAGTCACCACCATTTTTCTTTGCAGTTACAGGAATTACTGTAGTATCAACGGGTGCAAAACAAGAGTAGAATCTAACAGGTTCAGAAACAGAAGGATCAGGATATATCGTAAAGTTTAGAATTTCTCCAGATTCAATTTTTTCAATTGGTTTGATATTTTGAGCAACATCTAAGATATATTTTTCATAGCCATGAACAATCGCAAATATTTTAGGATTGTATACTGTTTGATTTCCAATGTTTTGTATTCTTCCAGTAACATGACCATCATCATGAGTTATCAAAGTTTTATCATAGATAATCTGTATAGGGACAGAATTTTTTTTAGTTTTAGAATACTCTAATTCAGCATTTAGTAAGACAGGATTATCACCATGAATCTCTGGAAATTTTAATTTAAACGGAATATCAGTCATTGCAGGTATAGGTACATGATGTAATGTATGAGTAATTTTTTTCTGATCATTGTCAATAACAGATATTGTAATTGTTGGAATTAATGCAAAATCATTTTGATTTTTTACATTTCCAACAACAGTATAAACTCCTTCATAATCATAATATCCAGCATATTCACTATTGGGTATGAAAACATCAGCATAAGCAATTGTAGGAAATAACAGAAGAAAGAATAATCCTAAAAATATAGGAATAGTTAGTTGTGAAATTTTAGAAGGAGTTGAAAATATCTTCAAATCCAGATGTTGGTTTCTCAAGTAAGCTTGGCCTATAGTCCTCAATTAATTTATCTATAAGATCTCTTGCTTTAATATGATATCTCTTTTTGAGATGTACAATTTTTATTTCTACTAATTCATCCTCTACAATCTGTGAGAGATATAGTGAAACAGTTGATGGGGATTTTTTAACTGCTTTAACTAATTCAGAAAATTCTAAACCGTCATTTTCTATCAATGCAAGTAACAAATCACGCGGAGTTTGTTTTCGTAAAGCTTTGATTACAACAGATTCAGCTTCAGTAATTTGTGGTGGATAAAATCTTGCTTGTCTTGGTCCGCGATTAACTTTAATAATTCCACTTTTTTCTAGTTTTCCTAAATAATGACTTAGAACTCCATTTTTCAATCCAGATGAACGCATAATTTCACGGAACTGAATTCCAGGATTTTTTTCTATAATTTGTTGAATTTGTGAATCTCTATCAGTCATTTCTAAACACTCCTAATGCCAGTAATCCCAATGTCACAAACGTCAATAAATGTCCTACCTCAGAGATAGACATTATATCAAAATCAAAGACAGTAGGCCATGTGGCATCAACTAGTAAAACAACTTCGGCTCCAATGAAATTTGCAAATGCTACTGCACTAAGTAAGAGTCGTTTTGTTCTTAGTCTGTAATATGCAAAACCTGCAAGAACTGTAATGAATACAGCAAGTGTGATTCCTCCAACATGTAAGAAAATATGTGCAAGATGATAACCATGAAGCAAGTGAGGAACAATAATTGGTAAAGCCAAAATTGCAATTACGCCAGTAACTACAATAGAAAACAGAGTTGATTTCCTTTCAAGTATTGTTTCAGGCCTAAACAATGTGATCAAAATTACCCGATTATTCATTTAAAGCGACTGGTTCATTTCTCGAACTAGAGTCGATCAAACACGAATGATTCCTTTTTTGATTAAAAACTCCAATCCCTGAACAAAGGTTTCATCATCTATCTGACCATCTGCCCACCACTCTGCATTGTTTCGAATCCACGAGGGAATCTCTTTAGTTTCTGTAGTTTCTTGTTGTGTCTGAGGAATTACAATGATGTTATTTTTTATCAGATATTCAATTCCTTGAATGAATGTATTGTCATCAATTTGTTCTTCAGACCACCACAATGCATTGTTTCGAATCCAATCAGGTATTGAAATCTCATTTTGATTTGTAACTCGATCAATTACAATAGGAATTGTAGTCTTTGCAAGATTGTTACCATCTAAATTATTAAAATTCAGATTAACAATTCCTGTAATATCTTCAGGAATCATAAACTCTGCTATATCATGTTGATCTTTAGAATCATTACTAGTTCCACTCTGCTCAAAAATTATTTTTTCATTTTGAGTAACTGAAAAATCATAAGTTGCAGAAACAGGTCTATTCTTTAAGAAAATGTCAGTTATATCAAAAAGTATCTTTGCATTTGAATCAGATGTTAAATTCTCAGGTTCCATAGATGCTAAAATTCTAAACTGCCCATTTTCTGTAACTGAGCTTAAATGAATATAATCACGATCTGGTTTTATTACAAAATTCATTCCATTTTGATTAGAGCCATTTTCAAATACGTTTAGTAATTCTTTTTGATAAATAATAAAATGGACTACACGTCCATCAGAAAAAAAGTCATCAATAGTTACAATATCATCAGATAGTTTGACTCCATTCACATGCATTGAAAATCCAGATACCAGCAAATCACCAAATGTTTTTGGAATTACAAGTTCTTCATGAACAACAGAAGTTTGTTCTATGTTAGATTCACTCCATTCAAAAGGCATAGAAAAACTAATTTCTTTTAAATTAGAATCATATTGGAAATTTGAAATTTCATCATAATATGTGACTACATCAATATTTTGTTCTCCAAAATTTGGATCAACAAAGTCATGTCTTGTAGTTTGGGCAATAGATATTCCTGCATTAAAGAAAAGTGGCTCTTCTAATTTTTGGGAATAGTCATCAGCTGTGAGTATATTAATATCAAATTTGTATAATCCACCTTCACTGAGTTTTGGCCCCTTTACATGAACCATTCTGCTTTCAAATCCCAGTAAAGAGCCAAAAAGTCCATTGTTAGTCTCTTCTTCAATTATAATAGAATCAGAATCTTCTGATACAAAATTAAAAACTATGAATCCATTATCTGCTTTGAACTCTTGCTCAAACAGAAAAGTTTCACCACGATGAGATTTCACCAAAAAAGTAACATCACGTAATGTAACTTTAGAATCAAAATCAATCATTGAGATAGAAATTTGTTGATCATCATTTGTTTCAGGATCACTTTTTGAAGATGAAAGTTCCAAGGTGACTTGTTTTCCGTTAAAGTCTACAGGAGGAAAAGTTTCACTCCCCACTCCATGACCAAATGCATAATCAAATGCAAACAAGGATGAAAATATCAGAATAGCAAATAAAAATAAATTTTTCAAACTACGTCCACTTGTTTGGATCTTTTTTACGGATTTCTTTTCCATCAATTGTAATTTGATCTTGTTCTTCAAAAACAGTATGCCATTTTCCATTATCTGGAAAAATTTCATTCATCTCTTTTACTTTATCACTAGTTGGTGCTTTGTTCATTAAAGCTCCCCATCTCATGTTAGGTACTTTTGGCATGATGTCATTGATGTCTTTCATTATACTATCACTTAACAGAATTTATTTAAAAACCTATGATTGAATTCTCATAATTCCTTCTTTAATCAAGAATTGAATGCCTTGAATGAATGAATCATCATCAATTTGTCCTGCTGCCCACCACTCTGCATTGTTTTTAATCCAGCTAGGAATATTATTTGAGTCAGAACCAGAACCTTGAGTGGTTGGAGGAATTTTTAGAACATCTTCTTTAATTAAATATTGAATACCTTGGACGAAAGAATTATCATCAATTTGTCCTGCTGCCCACCACTCTGCATTGTTTTTAATCCAGCTAGGAATTGGTGTTTTTTCAGGAACTGTAGGTGTACTAGTAGAACCTGGACCAATTTCAATAATTGCTGAACCAATTCCAGCATATGTTGGATCATAATCTAATCCAGTTCCATAAACTAAAATGTCAACTCTAATTTGGCCAGCAGATGGAACATAGATTCTTTGAACATCCAATCCTTCAATGGATGTAATTCCAGGACCAAGTAAATCACCACCATCATTTCGTGTTATTTCATTATCAAATTCATCTAAAACAACATAAGCATATTTTACATCTCTGATTAAACCTCTATTTTCATCAAAGAATGTAAACTCGAATGGAATTTCTTGATTTGCACCATATTTTCCATCCCATGCAATGTTTACAGTGGTTGGAACTTGTTCATAGTTTGTAGTATCTACAAGATAAAATTCAGTAGAGCTTTTTGATACTTCATCTAATGGAACTAATTTTAAATCCATCTTAGTTTTGTCATAATTACTTGAACCTAATTTTTCATTAATTTTTTGTAATTCATTTTTTGTAATTAAGAAATGAACAATGTTTGTATCATCATATGAGTATGGATCATTTAGTAATGCTCTTTGATCAATTTCTACACCGTTAACATATCCTTTGAATTGTTTTCCTTCGGCATAAGGTGCAAATGTCTTTGGAACTCTGACTTCCTCATGTACTACTTGTACTAAATCAACATAGTCTGGACTCCAATCAAATGGCATATCAAATGAGATTGAGTTATCTGATGTATCAAATTTAAAATTATCAACATCATCATAGTATGTTTTTACAATAACAGGAATTTCTTCAGCATTTGCTGTTTGGAAAGAAAAGTTTTGTTCTTGTGCAACACTGACAAAAGTTTCGTAACTTAGCAAATTAGCAAGTACAGTTCTTGGGCTAGTAGCTGCTTCAATGTCAACTCTGATCTTGTATAGTCCGCCCTTTACAAATATTGGACCTGTAATTGATGGTCTTGCACATATATCCAAATTATCATCAGTACATTCAGCTCCTTGTACAAATAAAGCACCAGGAGCACTCACATGTTGAGAACCACCATAAGTTGAACATTGATGAAGTTCGGTTTGATTGCATCCGGTTTGTGGTTTAATTTTAACATCTAATCTACCATCCATATCATAAAACAAATTTCTAGCTAAAAGTTCACCACTTTGCCAAACTTCTATTCTGTATGTTACTTTTTCAAGATTTTCATCAGTTAATGTATCAAAGAACCGTACTTGCATGTTAGCAGAATCAATATCACCTACTGTAATATCAGATGGACTTAACTGTGTACGAACTGTTACTTCCATATCACCAAAAGATAATGGTTCAGCTTGATCTCCTCCAAGTCCATGTCCAAATGCATCAGGAAAGACAGAAACAATTGAGAAAATACCAATTATTGAAATGAATAATGCAATATTACTATACAATACAAAAATTGTATCAATTCCATATTTAAAGATGGCATAGTATTTCCATGCGTGACAATTTTTTTCATTTAGAAATACAGAGTACAACTTTTATTTCAGGTTTTGAAAGTTAAATTATGAAATTTTTACTTGCATTATTACTAATTCCATTGTTAATTATTCCAGCATTTGCTGAATCACAAACTTTGAGAACAGACAAAGGAGCAATTGATGTTAATTTATCATATGATGATATAGAACCAAATGTTCAAACAAAAATAAATATTGATTTTTTAAATCCTGTGACACAAAAAACTCAAGAACATATTGACTATACTGTATCTGTAACAAAAGATGGTCAACAAGTGTTTGGACCAATCCCACTTACTCATACTTCAGTAGGAACTGTAAAAATTCCAATTGAATTCAATCAAGGTGAAGGTGTGTATAAAATGGATTTTGAAATAGAAGGAATTTTGTTTCAACCACTTCCAACTGAAACAGTATCATTTGATATTACAGTAGGTGATGCACATGCTCAAACAGTACCTAACAATGATGTTCCACCAACTGAAGAAAATGGTGGCTGCTTAATTGCAACAGCAGCATATGGTTCTGAAATGGCACCACAAATTCAACAATTACGAGAGCTTAGAGATAATACTGTTTTATCAACAAAGTCAGGAATTGCTTTTATGACAGGATTTAACCAATTTTATTATTCATTTTCTCCAGGTGTAGCTGATTTTGAAAGAGAAAATCCAGTTTTCAAAGAAATGATAAAAGTAGGATTAACTCCAATGTTATCATCATTATCATTACTAAATCATGTAGATATTGATTCAGAACAAGAAATGCTAGGATATGGTATCTCCATAATCCTGCTAAATATTGGAATGTATGTTGGAATTCCAGCTTTTGGAATTCTAAAGTTGTACCAATTTAGAAAAAACTAGTTCTAATTCTGAAAATTCCAGTGAAGTTTTTATGTATCCATCCAAGTAATTTGTCTAATGAAGACTAAAGCAATTAGCTCTTTCTTCGTACTATTTGCTATCGCAGCAGGTATTGTCGCTATGACACCAGCTGCTTTTGCAGATCATTCAGAAGTCACAATCGAACCAGCCGCAGGTTCTGGTGCACCAGGTTGTGAAGACACAGCAGAAGGATGTTACATTCCAAGTACTGCAACAGTAGATGTTGGTGGTGTTGTAATCATGACAAATACTGATAGTGCAGCACACACATACACATCAGGAACACCAGATGGTGGGCCAGATGGCGTATTTGATACAAGTCTACTAATGGTAGATGGCTCATACGAATGGACTCCAACAACTGTAGGTGAATATCCTTACTTCTGTATGGTACATCCTTGGATGCAAGGTTTGATTATAGTACAAGAAGTAGAAGCTGCTGAAGATGATCACGGAGATGATCACGGAGATGATCACGGAGATGATCACATGGATACTGACGGTCATTTGATCACAGAATCATCTGCAACAGGTATGATGTCTGACGGAACACAAGTTTCAGTTTGGACTTCTGAACCAATGGCAGGTGAGATGATGGAAATTCATGTAGAATTTGAAGATTCTGAACATGTTAACCATGACATTACTGTTACACAAAATGGTGAAACAGTATTAGATGACATGGGAGCACATCATCACGAAGGATCAGGTATGCACACAACAGCACCACTAAGTTCTTCTGATCCAGTAGACATCACAATTACCTTCCAAGGTTATGGTGTCGATGATCCTAAAACAGGACCAATTGGTGAAGAAGTCGTATTTTCAAACGTTGTCCCAGAATTTGGTACAATTGCAATGATGATACTAGCTGTCGCAATTATAAGCATCGTAGCAGTAACTGCAAAATCTAGAGTCGTTCCAAGATTTTAGGAATACCTCTTTTTCTATTTTCTTTTTATTAGTGAAACAATTGCCAAGATGATAGCTGCTGCTGCAATTGATAATCCAAGTATTGCAAAGTCATAAGCTTGACCACCATCATATGAAACATCAGTTTCGCCTGACTTTAGTTTAGAAACATCTTGTTGTAAAGATGAAATTGCATTCTTTAGCGCAGCAACATCGGCTGTCCCTTCACTACTAGAAGGTGGAAAATCTAAGACTGCTGTAGGTTCTACATCTTCAACTGGAATTTTAATATCAATTGGAGTACCACGAATTTCTCCTTTGAGTTCTATCAAATAGGTTCCTGTTTTAGTAGGGATTATTGGTGAAAAATAATATCCAGGTTTTGGATCAGAATTTACATCAATTTTTTTAGATGCTCCTCCAAACATTACAGTTGCATCAACATCTTTGAAAACACTAGTAATTCCAGTAAATGTGCCTTCTTTTTCTCCACGTTCAATGAATTTGAGAACAATATCATTTCGTATACCTACAACAGGTGGTTCAATTCCCCATCCGGCCTCAATTTCATATTGTTCAACATGGACGGTGGTATGTGCAAAAGATGGTGCAATCATTCCAACTGAAAATAATAAACCGATAATGGCAAAAAGTGCTATCTTCATTGTTATCATTTCATTATAAGACATTATTATCTTTACGTGGATTGGTACAAAGACCGAATACATGAAAACTGTTTAAATTGTCAATAGTGACCTGAAGATTAAATGCAAAAGTTTCTAATTGTTTTGTTGGTTTTATCATTTATTTCAATTCCATTTGCAGCAGCCCATCCATTTACAGAAGAAACTATCCCAAGCTTAACAACTAACACACCTGCCGGAACTACAGAAGTAATCGTATTTTTTTCAGAACCAGTTGACATAAACTTTAGTGAACTTAGAGTACTTGACAATAATGGAAATCAGATAGATAACAAAGATACCAATTACTATGATGGGGAATTATCCCTAATTGTTACGACACCACCTTTAGAAGAGGGGGTTTATACTGCAACAACCAAAGTCCTATCCAAAGTTGATGGACATCTTGTTCCAGGTGCATTCTTGTTTGCAGTTGGTGATGCCATTGTTCCTCCATCCATGCTAGGAGTGGAAAGATCATCAGAACTCATATTTTTACCTGAGGCAGGTGCAAGATTTCCAGGAATTGTGGGCCAAACAATTGTTTTAGGAGTTGTGATTGCATCTCTATTCATTTGGGGAACACAAAACAAACATTCTATCAAAGAAGAGTTGGAAAAAATTGAAAGTATTCATCATGGAAAATTTATGTCGCTTACTGGAATTGGTCTTGGTCTAGTTTTTGTTTCAGATATTTTGATGATTGCAGTACAGACCATACGATTAGAAACATCTCCATTAAATGCAATTCAAACTGATTTTGGAAACGTATGGCTAATCAGAATGATAATCACGATAATTTTACTAGGAATTTGGTTTGGCTTAGATAGAAAAAAAAGTCTATCAAAAAAGAATCAAATTCCATTACTTGTAATGTCACTTACATTAATTGCTACTTCAAGTCTTATTGGACATGGAGCAGCTAGTGGAGAAACACCTGCACTGCTACTAGATTACATTCACAACTTGGTTGCTGCAGTATGGATAGGTGGAATATTCTATTTTGTATTCACTTTATTGCCAACATTTTCACAACTCAAAGAGTCAAACAGAGAAAAAATGAGTTTGGTTCTCATTCCGAGATTCTCAATTGCATTTATCATTGCAGTAGGGATTGTAATCATTACAGGACCAACACTAATGTGGTTCCTAGAAAGCGATGTAGTATTAATCACTGAATCAGTGTACGGTCAATTAATCATTCTAAAAATTACAATTGCAGCAATCATGGTAGGATTGGGCGGGTTTTTCCAGTTTAAAGTACAAAAAAATGCTGAAAAGAATTTCTCATCAGGAAAAATTTCAGTTCATAAAAAATTAAAAAAATCACTCAAAGTTGATGCAGTGTTAGGAATTATCCTTCTTGGAGTTGTTGCATTACTAACTAATGGAACACTCCCTGCAGGTGAAATTCAAAAAGTGGATGCTCAAGAAATTGTTTATGGCTTTAAGACCATAGAATTTACTGAAAATACAAAATTTGACATTGATATCTCACCATTTTCTAGCGGCACAAATACAATTCTAGTAAAAGTAAGTGACTTTGATGGTAAACCATTAACTGATTCAAATCAACTAAAAGTCAAAGTTTCAAATCCATCAAAGAGTATTTCTCCAATTGAAATTCCTATGGAAGTTGTAAAACAAAGTGAGAATAGAGCAACTGAATTCCAAGGAGAACTAACATTTGGATTTTCAGGAGAATGGCTAGTAGAAGTTGAAGCTCAAAGAACTGAGAATGTAAATGAATCAAAATTATTGAATTTGCTTGTAAAACCAAGACTAGCAGACATTCAAACTCAAATTATTGAATATGAATTACCAGAAGATGCAAAACCTCTTTTCCCGCTATATGATGGAAATAATTCAATTTGGATCAGTGATGTATCAGCCCCTAGATTGTGGCAATTTTCACTTGATACTCAAGAATTTTCTTCATATTCATTTGACGGATTAACTACAACATTTCTAACACAAGACAATGAAGGAAATATTTGGTTTACAGATACTCCGGCAAATCAAATTGGGTTCATTGATCCTGTAACAAAACAAATTACAACAAAGACAATTCCGAAATTAGATCCAGTAATTTCAAAGAATACACCACTATTCATCAAAGCAGATTTTGATGGAAATATTTGGATTACAATTGTAAACAAAGACAGAATTGTAAAATATTTTCCAGATAATGATGAATTTGAAGAAATTGTATTATCAGGAAAAGAAAATCTACCATTTGCTTTAGCACTTGATGCAGATGGAAAAATTTGGTTTACAACAACTGGTGCAGGTAACATAGGATACATTGATCCAAAAGACAATAAGGTAACTCAGTTTTCAAATGAACCGCCTTTACAAGGACCTGAGGCTTTGCTCTTTGATGATGATGGGAATCTATGGATTGCAGAACACACAGGTTTGGCCATTACCAAATTTAACCCAGTTTTAGAGACATTTGATAGAATTTCTGTGCCTAATGATGAAGCATTACCATTTGGAATGACATTTGATAGATATGGAAACATTTGGTTTGCACAACATACCATAGATGACATAGGAGCATATGATCCTGACAATAATGATTTGATTGAAGTTCCTGTTCCATCAGAAACAACATTTATTCAGTTTATGACAACAGATGGAAATGAAAATGTATGGTTTGTTGAGCAGCAATCAAACAAAATTGGAACAATAAAGATGACTGAGATTCCTGTTATTACATCACAAATAGAATCAAAGAATATTGAAATTAAATATACAGAACTTGTATCACCATTAATTGCTTTAGGAATTATTGCAACATCATTATTTTATGTTAAGAGCATACAAGATAAAAGAAGATTAAATTCTTTGATTAATTCTTAGAAAGTAAACCGCTAGCTTTTATTCCCATTGTTCCTGCAAGTAGACCAATTGAAATCAAAACAATTGTTCCAGCAGGAGTAATATCAAAGACATAGGAAACGAAAATTCCTGCAACTACAGAAAATATTGAAAAACTAACTGAGATTATTGCAGTCTGTTTGAATCCTCTTCCATACATTATTGCTGAAACATTTGGAATTACAAATAATGCAGAAATTAGTAAAACACCAACTAGTTGTATTGATGTAACAACAGTAATTCCAGCCATAAACACTATGAGATAATTTATCTTCTCTACTGGAATTCCACTAACTTTAGCTTGCTCTTCATTAAAAGTAGAATAGATTAGCTGTCTAAACAATAACGCAATTACAATCAAAATTCCTACAGTTAAGAACAAAACAAGAATAGTATCATCAACACTGACTAGCAATATACTTCCAAACAGAAAACTAAAGATATCAAGCGTAAATCCTCCAGACAGGCCTATAATTACAAGTCCAATTGCTATTCCCGAGGATAAAAGTACGGCTACGGATGCGTCTCCAGATATGTTGAATCGGTCTTTAATTTTTGTAATAACTAATGCACTAACAATTGAAACAGCATAAGCTGTCCACAGAGGATAAACTCCTGCAAGCAAGCCAACTGCAACACCACCAAAAGACGCATGTGCAATTGCATCTCCAAATAATGAATATCTTCTTAGAACAAGAAATAATCCAACAACAGAACAAAGAATTGCAATAGCAATACCAGAAATTAATGCTCTATGCATAAAACCATAGGTTAGGATTTCAAAAGACATGATTAATGATGGTGCATATGTTCCTGCATTGAAGCTTCAGAATATTGTTTAACAAGATCATCATTAGAAAAGAAATCTTCAGATTCTCCATGGAAGAATAGCGTACGATTTAGACAAGCTACATGATTTGCTAACTGATTAACAGCATCAAGATCATGAGATGACCAAATAATTGTGATATTTTGTTTAGAATTTAATTCTCGCAATATGCTATAAAATAACTCAATACTTTGTTGATCAATTCCCGTGACAGGTTCATCTAGAATCATTAATTTTGGTTTGTGAACCAAAGCTTTTGCAATAAAGACTCTTTGTTGTTGACCGCCAGATAATTCACCAATTCTTCTATCACCCAACTCATGAATCCATAACTGCTGTAAAATCTCATCAATTCTATCTGCATCAGATTTATTTTGCAGACCCATCCTAACGACATCTTTTACTGTAACAGGAAAATTTTTTTCAAAAATTGGTTTTTGTGGAACATATCCAATTTGTTTTAGATAATTTTTTGATTTACGAATATCTTTACCAAAAAAATTGATTGTTCCTTCATAGTCAGTATGCAGACCCAACATTGCAGCAAACAATGTAGATTTTCCTGCACCGTTAGGACCAATGATTCCTAGAAAATCACCTTCATTGACTTCAAAACTAACGTTGTCTAATGCTTTAACATCAGGATATTTTACAGTAAGATTTTTGATTTCTACTACTTTCAAAATAATTCTCCTGTGATATATTCAGAGTTATCCATCAAAGTTTGTGTGTTCATGCTCAAAAAATACATGAATTATTAATAAATTTATAAAATTATAATAATTTTAGCTACTAAACTTATAAGATAATTAATAACATCAGCAGTATGCCAATTGTTTCAATTTCATTAAACGATGAAATTCTCTCTGAATTAGACAAATTACGATCAAGTATGGGTTTCTCAGGTAGGTCTGAGGCCATTAGAGCAGGAATTAGAGCATTTGTTACAGAAGAAAAACAAAAGTCAGATTTGTCTGGTAATATTCATGCAATTCTCTTGGTAGTACACAATGATGAGTTTGATCATGTTGTGTCTGGCATAACTCATAATTTTGAAGATTTGATTATAACTCATCTTCACAGCAAAATTGAGAAAGAAAAGTGTATGGAGCTTTTTGTAATTGACGGGGATGCAGAGAAAGTTTCAATCATGACAAAAGATTTTCAGACAAACAAAAACATGGATACTGTTAAACTAGTAGCCATATAAAATCAATCTCAAACATATCTGCCTATTATATTCTGAAATGGACAAGGCATCATAAGTCATAAAAAAAGTATACAATTTATTTTTTCTCAAGCCATGCCTTTTGCTTGTGATCTGTAATCCACTGTTCTGCCATAAGAAGTAATTTATCAACATCAACATTTTTTGATTTTAGAGATATTGCAAAATTGTTGTTATGAGTAGATGAAGAATCATTTATTTCGATTCTAAGATCATTTGTAGTTTTTTCATCTTTATCGGATTTTTTTATTTTCAAATTATCACCTTTATTACAATCCATCCCAGATGTACTTAGTCTCTTTTGCCATCTTTTCAGAGATTGGCCTATTTCCATTTCGAAACAAATCAGTAGCCTCTTGTTTTGTTAAAATTCTCTTGTGTACCAATAAATGCAATAAAGCAATCATACGATTATTTTCTTCTCTAGGATAAGGCATTATGCTACAGCCGTCCGTTTTGTAAGGGCTTTTTCTGGTTCAATGTGAAGCTCTTGTCCACTTTCACCTGATCTGAATGAAATTCTTGCACCTTTTTCAAAATGATATGTCTCAAGATGTTGATTATCAGTAAAAACCAATAATTTAGCTTGAGGTTTGGTTGCAAGCCAAGTCAAATTATTATTTATTAATCCCAGAATTTTCCAATCTCCAGGTTTTGGAATGTGAGTTGTCAAGAACACTCTAATGCAATCTTGAGGTTATCCATATTTGCTCTCATTTTATCAAAGTATGTTGTGTCTGAACTATCTTTGTCTGAAAGGGACTCTAATGGACTAAACAATAGAATATCACCTCCTAATTCAGAGGCTAATCTTTCAGCTAGTTTTGCATTTCTATTTTCTTCTGTAAAGAAGTATTTGATGTCATTTTCTTCTGCAAAGTGAATTAGTTCTTCAATATCCTTGGCAGTTACAGGAGTTTCAGGACTGAACTCCTGTATTACTGCAAGGGTGTGAAGGTTGTATCTCTCTGCAAAATACGAAAATGCATTGTGGAATGGAACAAACGTGTCCTTTTTGCAGGAAGATAACTCCATTCTTATTTCTTGATCCAGTGTGTCTAGTTTATTGGCATAAGAAATAGCATTATCATGGTAGATTTCTGCATGCTCAGGATCAGATTGTGCCAAGTGACTTGCAATAGTCATAACCTGAGATTTTGCCAAAATTGGATCAAGCCAAATGTGTGGGTCATAAACATGATCCAACTCTAATTCTTCATCATGTGTATCTTCATATTCTTCATCATGAACGTCTTCACCAGAAACAAGATGGTGGATTTTTTCTATTCCTTCAGAACCTTCAATGTGTCCTTCTTTGATTTCATGTAATTGCATCTCAATATCTTCAAGAATGTTTGACCTATGTTCGTGTCCATCACCTTCATGTTCATTGAGTGTTTGTTCGATAGATTCGATTGTCTGTGATTCATTAATGTGACCATGTTCAAATTCTTCAATTGTGTGTGCGATTTCTTCTAAGAATTCTTCAGTATGCTCATCGTGTTCTTCATCTGTACTATGAGCACCATGATCATGTTCTTCCCCTTCTAAAAGGGCAATTCCTTCAGAAGAATCAACTAGTACAAGATGTGAAAAGTCAGATACGGATTTGATTTCGTCAATAAATGGTTCAAAATCAGCACCATTGTAAACTAGCATATCTGCTTTAGTCAAATCAACAATAGTTTTTGGCCCTAACTCAAATGCGTGAGGATCACCATTTGGAGGGATTAGTGATCTAACCTCTACTGCATCTCCAGCAACATTTTGAGTGAATTGTTGTAATGGATAAAATGTTGTATAAACTACAAACTTGTCTTCAACTGGAGCAACTTCATTTTGTGACTCACCTAATGTCAAAAATACTGCAATGATTACTGCTACAGCAATTCCTCCTCCAATTATTGCTATTTGTGAGCCTTTCATGCCTAAAATGCTTAAAATGTTATTAATAAATCTGTAATTTCTTAATAATTCGTTATATCCTAAATTCAAATAATTATTAAAAATTATTAAGATACTTAATAACAAATTTTTGCATATTATTAATCATAGGAAATTCAATAAATACAGAAAATTTCAAAAATAATGCATGTCAAAAATTGTAAAATGTCCAACATGTGATTGTCACATTGTTGTAAATGATAATGGAAAAGCAGAATTCTGTATCAAAAATGAAAATAGAATAAACTAATTGAAGGTAAGAGCATTATGTTTTCTAGTGAATGATATTATTCCAACTAGAGAAATAACAAGTATCAAAATTGCAATAGTACCAAATTCAGGTACAACAACTAGAGCAAATTCAGTTTCTTGTCCGGTATTTCGAATATTTTCAAATTTAATTATTGTTGGACCTGTTTGATCTTCAGAGAAAGTAAATTTTTCAAATTCTCCACCAACTTGTGCCAATCCAGATACACGATGAATTTCCTGACCATTTTGGATAATCACAAATGTGTAATCAGAACTTCTCAGAGGATCATTTGTTCTTCCATCTCTGATTGTAAAAATAAAATTAGTAGGAACATCAGGTTCGACATTTAATGGATCCCATGACAAATTAATTTTGAAATCTTCACTTTTTGTATAAGCTTCTAAAGGAAATGCAATGTCAGTACTAGTTGATAATGTAAATGACATATTATCAGGCAAGGATTCATTAGATTTTTTCATTTCATTTTTCAAAAATCGTAAATGATCCTGTAATAGAACAAGATGAACTATTCTTTCATGATCTTCTGTATAATCATCAACTGATACTGATGATTTGAATAATTCAACTCCATTTACATATGCAGAATAACTTGGAGACAAAAATTCTACAAATTCTTTTGGAAAATGAGTCTCTACATGAACAACAGAGACATGAGACATTTGTTTTTCACTCCAATCAAAAGGCATTTCAAAAGTGACTTCTTTAGCCTCAGAATCGTAATTAAAATTAGATATTGTGTCAAAATAGGATTTTGAGCGGAATTCAACATCATTGTTTTCATCATCTTGTTCTATGAAAGAGACAGTCTCAATCAGGCTCAAATCTGCATTATAGATGCCAGAATCCTCTATGATATTGGTAGGCTCGTCAATTGTTCTCACTTCAATCTCAAAATTATACAAGCCACCTGTAACAAACAATGGTCCTGAAATCTCTATTGGATTTGATTCAGTTCCATGCCAAGCACCAAGCAAAGAGTCTTGTTCACCATGAATTGTTATTTCAGAATCTTCAGTTGGGGTAACAATGATTGGCAAAACACCATTTTCTGCAAAGAAATAATTTCTAAAAATCATTTCATCTTTATGAAATAATCCAATGAGAAAAGTTACATTTTTTGCATTTTCTTTGGTTTCATCTTCAGTTGCAGTAATTGTAATTTGATCCTGTTGATTTTCAAAATACATTGGCATTTCTACTGAAATGGATAATTCTTTTCCTTGTACATTAACTGATGAAATTGTATCAATACCAAATCCATGTCCATAAACACTACTTGCAGGAAATAACAAACTTGCAACAATTACAAATATTCCAAAATTTTTTATCGACATCATTATACTGTTAATAATTCTTCAACTCGTTTAATTAGTCCATCCATAGATGTCGCCTCCAAAATAGGTTGAAGTTCATTAGGATCCTTAGCTCCTATTGCAGATAATGAGTAAATGTAATCAATTGTGGGCGTATCAGTGTTAAGATAGTATTGTTCCAAAACATGATCTAATGAATGTGCATCAACAACTTGAGGTAATGCTTGTTTAATGATCTTCTTTTTCCATAATTCAACTAATGATTCCCATTTTTCAAGTGTAATGTTCTCATCAATTTCAGGAATCATTTCAACTTCAGCTTGAATGTACATTTTTTCTTCTGTTCCAATTTTTTCATGAATTTCAGAAATTTCTTGGTGTCCTTCAACTGATAGTGGATCATAATTTGCAGGTTGGGTAATTGATGGAGGAATAATTCTTTTAATTCTAAATGAATTTCTTCCTAGAGTTTCAATATGTAATTGTAATCCATCAATTTCTACATCTTCACACTTTGAAATTTTAGCAATAGTACCTACTAATTTGGGAGAGTTCCAACCATTAACAGAATTATTTTCATCAATCAAGCATACTCCAAATTGACCATCACCAATCATACAATCATCAACTAGTTGTTTGTATCGAGGCTCAAAAATACGAAGAGGTAATTCTTGTCTTGGAAATAATACCAAGTCTAAAGGAAATATAGGAATAATTTTAGTTTCAGTCAACTAATGATATTAAAACGTCTCTAGATATATGGAATACGGATTTTCTAAAAAACTAAAACCCATTTTCATTTAAAATCATACCCAATAGAGCAGAACGTGTATGTTTTCCATATTCAGCTTGTTCAAAATATTTGGCATTTTTTGTTTTATCAACATCAGCTGAAATTTCATCTATTCTTGGTAGTGGATGTAAAATTATTGAATCATCTTTCATTCGCTTTAGCATGTCTAATCCTACAACATAACTTCCTTTAACTTTGAGATATTCTTCTTCATCAGGAAATCTCTCTTTTTGGATTCTTGTAACATAGAGAACATCTAGTTCATCAAGATGTTCTTCAATATCAGTAGTTTCAGTAAAGTCTAATTTCTTTTTAATTTCAAAAGTTGAATCAGATCTTATTCGTAATGATTCAGGAGAAATTAATCTAACATCAACATCATAGTTTCCTAAACCATGTAAAAGAGAGTAAACAGTTCGTCCATACTTTAGATCACCTACGATTCCAATTTTTAGACCATCGATCTTTTTCTTTTCTTTCTTTATTGTAAACAAGTCTTGAATTGCCTGAGTTGGATGTTCTTCAGTCCCACTACCTGCATTAATTACAGGTTTATCAGATATTTCAGATGCAAATCTACTTGAACCATCTAAAGCATGACGTAAAACTAGAACATCTGAATAAATCGACATTATTCTAACAGTATCTGCAAGACTTTCACCTTTCTGGGTAGATGAAGATGTTATATCAGAAATTCCTAAAGAATTTCCACCTATTGAGGCCATAGCAGAATCAAAACTAAGACGAGTTCTGGTGCTTGGCTCGTAAAACAAATATCCCAAAGTACTGCCTTTACAAATTTCCCTTCTATCTGAAGGGTTTAGTTTCATAATTTTATCAGTTGATGTAAAGATAGATTCTAGTTGATCTTTTGTATAGTCCTTAATTGAGAGGATATCTTTTTGATAGAACTCGTTCATTCTTTCAATAATATATACAGGTGACTATACAAAGTATTCTGATGGAACAGTCCGACCTTATGGTTCGACGAATAAAGGAAGGTACTGTAATTGACCATATAGACGAAGGCAAAGGTCTTCAGGTGCTTAATGCATTACGAATCGATGGTAAAGATGGTAGTCTAATTACCATAGCCCTCAATGTTCCAAGTGGTAAATTTAAGAAAAAGGATATCATCAAAGTTGAAAACAAGTTTCTAAAAGACGATGATACCAACAAGATAGCAGTAATTGCACCAACAGCTACAATCAACATGATAAAAGAATACAAGCTTGTTGAGAAGAGAAGAGTGGCATTACCTAATGAGATTGATAGAATTTTCAGATGTTCAAATCCTGATTGCATTACAAACAGTACTGAGCACATAGAATCAGTAATGGATGTAATTGACAAGAAAGGAAGAGTTCTCAAATGTAGATATTGTGCCAGAGTTTTAGATGTTAACAAGCTAAAATATAATTAAATAATTATTTAAAAATTTGAAAAATATGTAGTTTGGACTATTGTCCTAAGATGATAAACATCATAACTATACCGTAGATTGCAATGGATTCGACCATACCTACGAAGATGAATACTTTTGACTGTAGTGCTGGATTCTCACTAATTACTGCAAGTCCTGCTGCACCTACTTGACCAAGACCAATACCTGCACCGAAAGCTGCTAGACCGAAAGCTAATCCTGCACCGAGAATTTTGAATGAGTCAGAACTTCCTGCTGCATCGCCTTCTGCAGCGTATGCAACTCCAGTAGATCCAATAACGGATATTACTGCTGCTGCCAAAAGTAGTAAAACGATAGGTTTCATTTTCTGATCAGACTCTCTCAAATCCATATTTAAATCATGATAATAAAATTACAGTTTAACTGAGTGCTTTCTTTTTGAAAGCGGCTAAATCATCTTTGATTGATTTTGAGAAATCCTCATGATCTTTTTCTATAACTTTTTTAGAGTTTTCAAGTAATTTTTTTATTTCTTCTTTTGCCATTATTATCTACTATCCATCTTTGCCTTCACTTTTTTTAACTTTGCGAATTCTTCTCTTTCTCTCTCTTCAAGAGTAGAGAGAATGAAACGAATATTTTCTTTGTATTGAGGAATAATGACATTTTCAAGAGCATTTAGCAATTTTTGTGTCTTTTCTAATGCTTTTGCAAGACTGAAAATAGAATTTTCATATTCTGCTGCTTTACAAATTTTTGGCATCAATTCTTTGATCTGTTTTGATGCTCTATCAATTGAAGAATTTGTATCTGCAAATCCATAAGGCATTGATTTTGTATCTTTTTCAGTTACAGTAAGTGCAGGAATTTTTACATCAACTACTCTTCTAACATGAACTTCTACTTCCATAACAGGAGGAGTGGATTCTGCAACAGAGTCAACAGTGTTAGTACCTAGTGCAAGATATGCTTCGTTTACTGATTTGTAAATATCTTGTAAAGGATCCCAAATTCCACCTCTTGCTTTAGATGCTTCCTGAATCATTTCTTCAATATTTTTTAAGAGAACTTTACGTTTATCATCTAAAATTTGCTGAACCATAACAGCAATTTGTGTAGATTTTTTATATTTGAAAAGTTCAATCTTTGTTGCTGCAACGTTTTGTCCAAATGACATTCAGTTACTCTTCCTTGTAATATTTTTCTACGTACTTGTCTTTGATTTTAGTAATCTCATTCCTTGGTAATTTTGATACAATCTTCCACATGAGATCAAGTGTTTCTTCAATTGTTCTATTCTCATCAGTTGCTTGTGTAAGGAATTCTTTTTCAAAAGTATCACCAACATCCATGTATTTGAGGTCAATTTCAGTCAGGCCAGCTTTACCTACAATACCTGCAAGTGCTCTTACTTCTTGTGCCCTAGAATATGCATCATAAACTTGGTTAGAAACTTCACTGTGATCTTCTCTAGTACTTCCTTCACCAATTCCGTCTTTCATCAGTCTACTAAGACTAGACAAGATATTGATTGGTGGATAAACTCCTTGTCTGAACAAATCTCTACCAACTACAATTTGTCCCTCAGTAATGTAACCAGTAAGGTCAGGAATTGGGTGAGTGATATCATCAGATGGCATTGTTAAAATTGGAACTTGTGTAACACTGCCTTTTCTTCCATTGAGTTTTCCTGCTCTTTCATAAAGTGTTGAAAGATCAGTGTATAGATAACCAGGATATCCCTTTCTTCCAGGAACTTCTTCTCTTGCTGCACTAATCTCTCTTAGTGCCTCTGCATAGTTTGTCATATCAGTAATTACAACTAGAACGTGCATTCCTAAATCAAATGCCAAATATTCTGCTACAGTTAATGCTACACGAGGTGTGATGATTCTTTCAATTGCAGGATCATCTGCTGTATTTAGAAATAGAACACTTCTTTTGAGTGCACCAGATTCTTCAAGACTTCTTCTGAAATATTCTGCTTCACTGTATTGCACACCAATTGCTGCAAATACTACAGCAAAGTCATCTTGTTTTCCAACAACACTTGCTTGTCTTGCAATTTGTGCTGCCAAAAGATTGTGAGACATACCAGAACCAGAAAATATTGGAAGTTTTTGTCCTCTAACTAGAGTCATCAATCCATCAATTACAGATACACCGGTTTGAATGAAATCTTTTGGATATTCACGTTGTTCTGGATTCATTGGTTCTCCGTTAATGTCTACAAATTTATCAGCAATTGGATCTGGTAGTCCATCTTTTGGTCTTCCTAATCCATCAAATACTCTACCAAGTACCTCTTTGGATACTGGCATTTCCATAACTTTACCTACAAATTTTGCTTTAGTTCCAGAAATTGATAATCCAGTTGTTCCTTCGAAGACTTGGACAATTGCTTTACCATTTCCTACTTCGAGAACTTTGCCTAATCTTCTTTCACCTTCAGTAGTTTCAATTTCAACTAGTTCATCAAATGCTGCACTTTCAACATCATCTACAACAACTAGTGGACCTTTGATTTCTGCAATCTTACTATACTGAACTCCACCTTCTGCTGTCAATTTGATACCTTCACTCCTGAAATTGATTTGAATTGTTCTTGCATATCCTTATCTAATTGTTCAAGTTTTGGCATCTCATCATCTTTGACATCCATTCTTGCTTTAAGTAAACTGCTTACTACACCGAGTTCACGAATGTCAGATAGTGCTGTACCTTCTTTGAGTGCTTGTTGTCCCTTTTTGTAAAAGTCAACTAATAATTTCATTAATTTGAATTGTTTTTCTGGACTACAGTAAGTGTCGACATCATCAAATGAATTTTGTTGTAACAAACCAATCTTTACCATTCTTGCAACTTCAAGAATTAATTTTTCTTCATCAGGTAATGCTTCAGGACCTAAGAGTCTGACAATTTCTTTTAATGTATCTTCTCGTTGTAGAATACCATAAGTTTCACTTCTAATGCTAAACCAATCTTCACTAATGTTTTCACTCCACCATTTTGCAATATCTGCAAGATAACCAGAATAGCTGTTCATCCAATTAATTGATGGGTAGTGTCTAGAGTATGCAAGTTTTGCATCTAATGCCCAGAAAGTTTTGATAAATCTCATTGTGTGAGTTGTAACTGGTTCTGTAAAGTCACCACCGGATGGAGATACAGCACCAATCAAAGTAACAGAGCCATCACGTTCTGGACTACCAGATGCTTGAACACGACCTGCTCTTTCATAAAATTCTGCTAATCTAGATGCTAAGTATGATGGATAACCTTCTTCTGCAGGCATCTCTTCTAATCTTCCACTCATTTCTCTAAGTGATTCAGCCCATCTACTTGTAGAATCTGCTACAAGTACAACGTCTTTACCCATATCTCTGTAATATTCTGCAATTGTGACACCAGTGTAGATACTTGCTTCTCTTGCTGCTACTGGCATGTTACTAGTATTTGCGACAAGGACAGTTCTATCCATTAATGGTTTTCCACTACGTGGATCTTTAAGATGTGGGAATTCAACTAGTACTTCAGTCATTTCATTTCCTCTTTCACCACAACCAATGTAAACAACAACTTGAGAATCAGCCCATTTTGCAATCTGGTGTAATGTAACAGTCTTTCCTGTTCCAAATGCTCCAGGGATTGAACCGGTTCCACCTTTTGCAATTGGGAAGAAAGTGTCAATGACACGTTGTCCGGTTAAGAGGGGTACAGTTGGATCATATCTTTTATTGTAAGGACGTGGTTTTCGTACAGGCCATCTGTGATACATTTTGACTGGGATTGATTGTCCATCTTTCTCAGTAGTGGCCATTACAGTTTCTAAATCATAATCTCCTTCAGATACAAGGTTTGAAAGTTTTCCACCTGGATGATCTGGTGGAAGCATAATAGGGTGATCGATAAGATCAGTTTCTTTAACAGTTCCAATAATATTTCCTGCAGAAACTTCATCACCATTACTTACTGATGGAATAAAGTGATATTTTTTTGTCATATCAACTGCAGTAGTTGTAATGCCCCTTCCAATGAAAGAACCAGATGCTTTAGATAATTCTCTTAGTGGTCTTTGAATTCCGTCATAAAGTTGTCCAATGATTCCAGGACCTAATAATACACTAAGTGGGTTTCCAGTACCAACTACAGGCTCTCCTGGTTTTAATCCACTTGTTGATTCGTATACTTGAATAAATGCTACATCGCCTGTAAGTCTAATAACTTCGCCTACTAATTTTGAATTTCCTACAGTTACAGTCTCATACATTTTTGCATCAGACATACCGTCTGCTCTTACAGCTGGGCCACTTACCCAAACAATTCTACCTTGAGCTGCCATTTTCTAATTTCCCACTCCGAATTTTGCTGCAATATCTTTCCTAATTAAAGGCTTCAGACGTTCAATTCTGGCATCAAGAGTATTATCAAATGTCATTGCTCCATCCTTAGACTTGATGATTACGCCGCCAATACATTCAATGGTATCTGATGATAGTTCAGATCCAGGAAATCCAGATAGCGTAGATTGAACAACATCACGATCTTTAGAATTTGCAGATACTATAACTTCAGATGTACCCAAAATTCGGGTTGATTCATCTAATAATGATTTAATCAAATTTGCATAATCACCACTGCGATCATTATTTGTAATTTGGTCTAATGCCTTTACAAAGACCTTATCAACAGATGCTTCTAATGCCAAAAGTTGTTTATTTCTGGCTTCAATATCAGCGCCACCAATAATCTGTTTTTCAATTTTATCTGCTTCTTTCTTGCCATCTGCAATAATTTTGTCATATTCTTTTCCTAGTTTAGGAATAGCATCATCAAGAGTCTGAGTTGTGTCATTTAAAGCAGATTTTATACTAGATTCGATCTCTTTTTGTGTTTGATTAAGAATTTTATCAATAGTTTGTTCTAGAGCAAGATTTGCCAATGGGTGGCATTTATTCATAATAGATTTTAATGTTTGGGAATGAATAGACAAATTCAGAAAGATATTAAAATCAAAGAAATTACCGATGGATTATCTTGGTTGTGGCCGATCTAAAGCTTGGAAGTTTGATTTTACCAAGAAGTGACTCTCCAAGAGCAATTTCTAGATTAACTGAATTTGAATGGTTTCACAAAATAGATACTGAAAATGACATAGTCACACCGGAAATTGATGATTTACTATTGGATGCTCAGCAAGTTTACCAATCTATCGATGATGTGGTTAAAGGACTAGGAATTCCTCCAATGGTGGGAATTTTAGAGATTATGTTCAAAGGCACAACAATCAAGAAAAAAGATTATGAAATTGATGAAATAGAAGGAATGGTTGGTGACCTTAAAAAAAGAACACCAGCAATTATTGATGAACCATCTAAACTTTTAGAGGAACAAGCATCAACAAAACGCTCACTTGAAGAATATACATCACTTAAAGAAACATTGGAAATTGCCAAGAAGCTAAACATTGATCTTTCAGGATTTGGATTGATGAAGTATTTTTACACAAATCTCTTTGTCATAAACTCTGCAGACTTTGAAGAAATTAGTAGGGCATTGGAAGGAATTACATTTTATAAATACGAACTAGCAAGTAAAGAGAAAGCAGCAATTCTTGTAATTTCTAGCACATCTGATTCTGATAAAACCCTCAAAGTACTAAGAGGATTCAATGCAAATCCATTTGTAATTCCAGAAGGAATTTCTCAAATTCCATCTGAAGCATATGCATTAGCAGAATCAAAAATCAAAGAATTAACTGAGAAACAAAAAACAAATACAAAACAAATTGCAAAGATTACAAAAAAAATTAGACGCGATATTCTAGCAATTCATGAAGAGGCTCATGTGGCCAAAGACGTTCTAGAAACAGTTAGAAAACCAGCAGGAACAAAGCATTTTGCAGTAATTCAAGGATTCATTCCATCTAAAATGGAGGAGAAATTTAAAAATTCAACTAAACAATGGATGTCAGTAGTTGAAGATATCACTGATCCAAAATTAAAAGAACAAATTCCAACATTATTTGATAATAAAAAATTCGTAAAAACTTTTGAAGTAATTACAGAAAGTCAAGGCATTCCAAAGCACGGTGAAGCAGATCCAACTCCAATGATTGCTCTAATGTGGCCAATTTTCTATGGACTAATGTTTGCAGACATGGGCCACGGTCTATTACTAATGGGAATGGGATTATTATTCAAATTCAAAGGACAAGGCACACTTTCAAGATGGGGCATGTTAATTGCAATATCTGGTGCTTCAGCTGCAATAGCAGGTGTTGGTGCAGGTGAGGCCTTTGGATTCCATCTGGATCATATGGGACCATTAGAAGGCTTGTTAGAAGAAGGTGGAGCATTGCATTCAGTTAGTTGGATTGTAGGTATTCTTAGTGTAGCAGAATTAACATTTGATCAAGTCATCAATATACTCAAAGTTTCATTATTCATTGGAATTGTTCACTTGGTTTGGGCAATGGTTCTAAGAGTGAAGAGATTAGCTTCAGAAGGTCACAAATTTGTTATGTTTATGGAAGCAATTCCTAACATTACACTTTACGGCGGAATTGTCGTCATCATGATGTGTGCAATTGGAGCCAATTATGATGTGATGAACATGTATTCCAAAGTTCATACTGAATCAGTTCCATGGGTTACAATGTTCTTAGGAGAATGGGCAGAAGTGTGGATAATTACAAGAATTGCAGTTGTGATAATTATTACATCAATGGTATTAATGATAGTTGGCGGTGTAATGCATGCCAAGAAACATCCTGAAGATGGAGGTTCGGCGGCAAATGTGATTATGGAAGTATTTCTTGGAAAAACAGTAGAAAGTTTAGCTCACACAATTAGTTATGCTCGATTAGGAATTATGTTACTTGTACACGCCGCATTGCTCATGACAGTCAACAATGCATTCCAATCATTGGGCGGTGCAGAATCAGGTGCAGCAATGGCAATGATCATTGGAGGCAACTTGGGAATTATGATGATCGAAGGATTAATTGTGTATATTCAGTCTCTCAGATTGCACTTGTACGAATTCTTTACAAAATGGTATGATGGTGGTGCACAACCATTTAGACAAATTAGACCAGAGTTGATTTACAATCAATTCGTTTGGAAAAAAAAATAAAATTAGAAAAAAAATCTAATCGTTTTTAGCTTTGTCGTGTCCTTTCTTGGCAGCATCTTTTGTACCATCATAGGCTTTAGTGCCTACTTCTGCACCTTTTTCAATTCCTTGTTTTCCAAGATCGGTTCCTTTCTCAACACCTTTTTCTGCAGTGTCTTTGATTTTCTTTAAAAATCCCATACAATTACTGTGTAAATTCGTAAATAAATGATTTAGTTATTTTCATAAAGATTTACCGTAACTTTGGTAGTCCATGGTTTTAGATTATCAGGGAAGATTACCAACAAACCACTGTCTTTTTTGAGATTATCACATGTGCCACTAAAACTTTGTTTGTTTTGTCCATAGCAACCTGATTCAGTGTAATAATCAAATTTAGAATTTACAAAATTTTCACGTTGAATAGGTGAGGCAACAAAATACACATCAAAACCCAAATCTTTGTTATCAGTTTTTACACTATAATTGTACGATGTAGTATCCTTTGATGTGCAAATTGGAAAAAATTGAGCATATCCATTTTTGATTTTTGATTGTTGTTCTGAATTATTATAATTTTTATTTTCAATATCTGGGTAAACAGAAGTGTTAGGATCTATACTTAGCTGTTGTCCTTGAACATATTCTATCTCATGTCTTACTGTATCTACAGCTTTTCTATACAACATTGGTTGCCATTCTTCCTGACAATCACTAAATTCGTGCTTTAATTCTACATATGATTTGTCATTAATTTCATGAAGTTGATTTGTATTGTATTCTTTAGATTCTGCATGAAATACTTGATTGACATTATTGATTTTGTCTGATTTGTGCCAAGTGTTTGTAACTTCAAAAATTATATTTTTTGAATCACTTTGCCATTCAGATAGTAAATGAACATATACAGAATATTTGTTTATCACCTCTTGAGTTTCTGATGTAAAAATTAGATGGCCATAAAACATGTTTAGAAAGATTATAGAAAATGCAAGAATTGGAATAATTGCGTAGAAAATTTTTTTCATTATGAATATCTAAAAAATTATTTTTTATTGATATCTGTTCCGCAATGAACACAGAAATAACTTCCATTAGGAGTCCAATAGTGCTCACAGTCAGAATTGGTCATATCCAATAATGAAATTTTTAATTCATTATCTTCAAAGATTGAGATTTTATACTAAAAACAAAAATTAATTCACTAGTTTATTGTGCTCAAATGGGCTCACGGGGATTCACCTACTGTTTCGGGGATAGAAATGGACGCAGTTAAGCATGAAATTATCAGTAATGCATTTCTATGGTGTATCAAGGATTATTTTCATGAATAAGGGCATTTCAATTGGCATAGGGATTGGGGTTGCAGTCATAGTTGCCATAGTAGCAGGGAATTTCCTTGTTCAAGATAATTCAGAATTTGCAGGTACAGTAACTGAACCTACATCTACCATAACTCAACAAGAACTAAAAACAATGATAGATAATTGGATGAGCAATCCTGATGAAGATGATACAAATCAACGTTTAGAGATTATGAAGGCATATTACACATTTGAAGAATCAGGACATAATCTAACCCAAGATCAAGAAGGGCTAACTTTGATGAATCAGATTAGAAAGATGATAAGTCTTGATGTTCCTAAAGTAGAACTTGACCAATTAAGAAATGAAATTCGCATAGAACTTGGATTAGAACCACTATTTGATACAAAGATTCTGTATGTTGATTCTAAACTAGTTGATTGTGTTGGAGTTGGACCACAACAATGTATGTTAGTTAGAGAAAATCCTGATTCAGATTGGGAGATGTTTTATGAAAACATAGAAGGATTTGAGTATCAAGAAGGAACACAGTACAAGATAGAAGTAATGATTACGGATGTTGAGAATCCTCCAGCAGATGCTTCTTCATTAAAGTATACCTTAGTTGAAATTATGAGTCCGTAAAGGCCTGAACCAGTTTTGTACAAAAGAGAAGTTCCACTGGCAACGCATGTATCAAAATCTAATTTCTTTTTTGGGCCCAGTCACCAAATTGGGAACAAAAATGGGCCCACGGGGATTCACTTACCATTTTGAGGATAAAAATGGACAAAATAGGCATGAAAATAGGATTTAGAATTAGTTGAAATTACTTTAATTCATCAAGTAAATCTTCGTCTTTTTTGAAGATCCATGTAAGGCCAATCATATCTGATGCAGTTATTCTAGATGAAATGGGATTTTCAGATTTACGCTTAACCAGAGAAATAGACTGGTTTTGGACAAGTTCATGTTTGTATTGTATTAAAGTTGACATGATTTAGATATACAAAATTTACTTAAAACATTAACGAACAAATGATCCATAAAGGTTTGAATTATTTTTGTGGATAGTTTTGAGTGTATTAGTGAATAATAAAAATTGGATCTTAAGATCAACAACGATTAGTTATTTGATGACAGTTCCAATTGAATTTAGTATTCAAAAATAGTATTTAGATCATACTGATCATTCATACTATTTTCTTTTAAGATAAATTTTTCAAATCAGTAATGGTTTTCTACAAGAATTATCTACTAGTTTACCATCGTCCAAAGATTGGGTATTTTGACCCAATCTTTCATTATCAGATTACACATCACGAGGATTCGGCCACCTTTTTGGGGATAAATGAACCTAATTAGGCATGAAAATAGGATTTTAAAAATTAAGATAGTTTTCCAAGTATGCTCAATGCAGTGCTATATTTTTCAGGGGTTATCCATAGTCTTTTGTAAATTTATTTTTCTACAGGAAGATCTAATTTATTTCCCCATTCCCCCCAAGAACCAAGATAAACTCGAATATTTTCAAATCCCAATTTTTTCAAAACCAAAAAGGAATTGGCAGCCCTATATGCCCCCTGACAATATGTAACAATTTCAGTATCTTTGGGGTAATCATACATTTTAGATAAATCATCATTATTTTTGAAAGTGCCATCCTCATTGAGATTTTGGTTCCAATCAATATTGATAGAATTTGGAATATGGCCAGATTGAGCCGCGCGGATCGTAGTTCCATCGTATTCACCAGTAGAGCGAGCATCAAGGATTTTCAAATTATCTAGATTATCTCTAATGTATTCAAATCCTGAAATAATATCGGGATTAATTTTTCCTGAAAATTTAGATGGTTTGAAACCATTAGGTTTTGTCTCAAGGGACAGATTCTCTTTTTTCCATTTTGTAATTCCTCCATCTAGCATGAAGACATTTTGATGTGAAAAATACATCAGCATCCAAACACCCCTAGCTGCCAACATTCCAGAAACTGAATCATAAAAGATGACTTTTTTCTCAGGAGTTACTCCAAGAAAGGAAAGTAGATTTTGAGTTTGATTATTAAAATTTTTAATTCCTTCTAGAGTCGTATCAATCCAATGAAATGCAAATAGATCCAAATGAACAGATCCTGGAATATGACCTTCAGAATATTCTTTGAAAGAACGAGTATCAGCTATGATAACATTAGGATCATTTAGAATTGAATTTAGTTCATTTGTAGAGATTAACATGATTTGAATAAAATGATCAAATGTAAATGGATTTGGATTAAAATAAAAAGAAGAAAAAAAGGGTTTTTTTCTATTCGTTAACGTATGCTCTTTCGCCATGCTGTGCCAAATCGAGACCAATCTCCTCTTCTTTAGGAGTGACTCTGATTCCGCCAGGCCATACGGCATCCATTACTTTGAGGATTACAATTGTAACACCAAAGGCATAGCCTATTGATATTGCAGCACCAATGA
>JACNFR010000060.1 GCA_014384555.1 Candidatus Nitrosopumilus sp.
TATTTTGAAATTCGTTGTTTTAGTCTGGATAGCTTTTCGCCTTTCTGTTTTCTTCCATCTTTTTTCTTTGATTTTTTTTCAGTCTTCATTCAAAATCCCAACCTTCAACAAAAACAATCTCATCAGTTCCCAGATTGACCATAGAAAAAGGCATATTCTTTGTCAATCTCATAGAGGGCTCATATGAGTTTAGATAATTACAGGTCATACAAATCCAACTACCACCATCAACATGCTCCATTATCTGTTGAAGTTCATCCCCATCACAATTGTGACATCTTGAAGGTATTTCATCTAACTGCTTAGCCCTACAAATCAAAAGACGGCCATCTTGATCATAATCTGCCATCTCTGTAAACTAGATTATTCACTTAATTAATCAAACAAAACTAGGAATCATTTTTTATGGAAAAAACCATTTGAGAGTACGGGATTGTATGTGGACACCAATCATGATTAACAAACCTATGCTTGTAATCATTGTCTTTTGTTCATTCTAAGGTATGTTCATGAAGGGTCTGCAAGGATTATGAACTTGAGCATATTTTGAATTTAGTATAAATCGTTCATCTTGTTTATATTTTAGAATTACAACCCACATTTGTCATGAGCTATAATAGCAATGCAAAAGACGACGACAGTGATTTTGACGATGATGACTATGACTCAGAATCATATGATGAATTTGAGGATTAGTAATCCTCTCTTTTTTATTTCAATAACGAACTATCCTAAGGAATGTAATTGAAGATCTGATGGTTATTGTGAAATGGGTATGATCTTAAATACAAATTTTGTAATACTATGTGTGTACAAGTGAGAGAAAAGAGCGTCGAGACGTCATTCTCTCCTTTGACACTGATTCTCAAAAGAAATTAGAATTCATTTCCACTTTATCTTAAAAAACATATATCCAGTTTTATTTTCAGATTTAACATATGGACAGAATTGCATTAATTGACGGATTAGATCAAGCCAAAGTCAGGGAAACACTAAACGTTATGCTTAGAGATAAAAGCCACGAATTTCAAGAGCTTGCAAAGACACTGAACATTCCTGTAACAACGGATGATTGGCAGGTAATTATCTTAAAATTCTGTCTTGACTTTGAAGAGTGCCTAAATATTTGGACTGACTCTGAAGAGCCAAATTCTATCAAAAATACAAAATGTATGACAATTATGCGAGAGATTGCAAAAGGTAAAAAGAATTTTTCAGAAGTTATCAATATGCAAAATGTAGCTCAAACTTTATTCTCAGAATTTCATGAGACATACAAAAGAATAGATTAATACAAATCTTAAAAGAGTCTAGAAGTTAAAAAATTGATTCTAGTTTCCAAGTAATTATCACTTAATTAATTCTAGTCCAAGGGCTACCAAGGAAAGAATTGCGTACAAAATAGACTAAACCCATTATAGAAATTCCAAGAATCAAAATTGCGTAGGTTCCAAATTCAGGGATAACTCTAGTTCCAATAATTTCGATTTTTTGTGCATCTTCAGAAATAATAAAACCTATGACATAATCATTAGGGAATTTCATCAGATCATATCCAGTATCAACTCCATCAACTAGAACTTTGAATTGTTCACCCTCAGCATAAAGCACATCTTCAGGAGTCCTAACCCAGAAATCAGTTTTTTCAGGAACATCTTCCATGATTATTTCAATTGATTTTCTTTCCTCGTTGATATTCATTGAAGACAATACAGGATAAAGTTCATCAGAACCCATTGAATCTAGACTACCACGATATCCATAATAGATATCATAAGATTTTTCATCAAAAGCAAAAGTGACTTTTTCAGATTCTAATTGGGAAATGTCAAGGTATTGGGCATATGCATCAGGATTAAAGATGTGTTCTGCAAATGCCAAGCTAGATGCAGGAATCATCAAGAGTAAAGAAAATAACATGACATAACGAATCATTACAAAAAGGAAGATTTTATCAGATATAAGAAAAAGGTAAATTCCCATAGATGGTTACATTAGGAATCATTTATCCTCAAGACTTTTTTAATAAAAAAATCAACAAACAAGCATGAAATGGTATCAAAGTTTGGTTTTTACAGCATTATTGTCACTTTCAATATTTACAGTAGGATTTTCAGCAGATGCCACGATGGATTCGCCTAAAAAACAGATGAGTAGAGGCGTTTTAGTCGAAGACATTTTGTGCAGAGAGGGATTAGAATTAGTTATCAGAACAAATGGAAATGCTGCATGTGTAAGACCAGAGACTGCAGATAGAATGGAAAAAGCAGGGATATTGTTTATTCCAATAAAATTTTTAGATTTACAAAAAGAGATCAAAACAGTTCCAGCATCTAAAACAGAAATGCAAACAGTTCCAGCATCTAGTATGTCAATTGTAAATTTCTACATTACGGATCATGATTTGAATATTGCACATAGTGGAGTAGAAGTAGTTTCTACTCAAGGATTGTTTGAATTTACAATTAATGGTATTCCAATTAATGGTCCAAAAAACATGATTGAAACAGGACCAGACACTGGACAGTTTTACATTAAACTAGAGTTACCAGATACAATCAATGGAAGGCCACTAAGTCAAGACGATATTGTATTGATAAAATATTTGGATGACTCTGACTATTCAGGAGAAAAAAGAGTACTTGTAAAATCAGTGCCACTTACAAAGACATTTGCCAATTTACAAACATCAGGTGGAGGTTCAAGGATAGGTCATGAATTTACTGTGAGAATTTACGAGCCAGATGCAAACAGAGATTCAAAAAATGAAGACAAAATATCCCTTAGCAAGTTAGAGTTTCGTGGTGAAGACGGAATTAGAACTACGCTTGCCAATCCAAAATTTGATGCAAATTCAGCATATCTTGTAGAAACAGGACCAAACTCAAACATCTTTGAAGTTCAAATTAAAATTCCACGTCAATTAGATGGAAAAACAATCCATATCGGGGATGAATATGAAATAAGATACATCGATACCAGTACACCATCTGGAACTAGTGAAAAAATAATCCTCAAAGGCAGAATTGGATAGA
>JACNFR010000072.1 GCA_014384555.1 Candidatus Nitrosopumilus sp.
CAAATGGAACTTTTCTACTTTGTAAAATTTTTAAACTTTCATTTGTTTGTGGTTGGAATCCACGATTAACATCAACTACTAAAATTGCAATGTCTGCTGCAGAGCCACCTCTAGAACGAAGGTTTGTAAAAACTTCGTGTCCCGGTGTATCAATTACTAAAAGTCCAGGAACTTTATGTTCAGATTGTTCAAGTTTTTTGTATAGTGGACCACACATTTCTTTGATGGTATCTACGGGAAGAAAACTTGCACCAATATGTTGAGTAATTCCACCTGCTTCTCTACCTTGAACACCTGTGCCACGAATTCTATCTAAAAGAGATGTTTTTCCAGAGTCTACGTGACCAAGAACTGCCACTATGGGCTGACGAATTTGCAAATCAGATCACTCAAATGCTACCCTCGATTCGTGATCAAAGCTTTCTTGTGAATCTGATGCGTGAATAATATTTTCACTAAATCCTAATCCAAAATCTCCTCTGATAGAGCCAGGGTCTGCCTCAAATGATTTTGTTGCACCAATCATTATTCTTGTTGTTGCAATTGCATTGTTTCCTTCAATGATAGCAGCTACAACAGGTCCTGAAGTGATGAACGATGTTAATTCACCAAAAAATGGTTTGTCTTTGTGTACACCGTAAAAATTTTCTGCTTGTGCTTGAGTAAATGTAAACATCTTTAGTTTCAAAAGTTTGAATCCTTTTCTTTCAAATCTAGATACAACTTCGCCAACCAGATTTCTAGATACTGCATCTGGCTTTACAATGAATAATGATTGTTCAGTCAATTCTATTTCTTTCTAATTCCGCCTTTGACGTATTTTTTGGTCCATTTTAATTTTCTTGGATCACGTTTTAAGACTAGTGCATTCTTTTTACATTTTGCAGAGCAGAACCATAATACAGTTCCATCGTTTTTAGCAAGCATAGTACCAGATCCTTTTGCTACGGGTCTGTCACAGAAATTACATGGTTTAACTAAAAGACTCATCTAAACACCTATTTGATTTTCTTTGCTTCTCTTTCGGTTTCTCTTAGCATAAGAATTTCTCCTGATCTAACAGAACCTTTGACATTTCTTGTAAGAATTCTTCCTTTATCCTTACCTGTAAGAACTTTAACTCTAACTTGAATTACTTCACCAGCAATGCCAGTTCTACCAACAATTTGAATAATTTCAGATTGAACTACTTCTTCAGCGTTTTGACTCATTCTTCAGTCTTACCGCCTTTAATTTTAGCAATGGATGATACAACTTGGTCTACAATGTGTTGTGCATCACCAGCATCCAAAATTGCTGCAGCGGCAGAAGTAATATCAATACCTAATGATTTGCCTAATTCCTCTTTGCTTGGTACAAATGCATATGCTGCACCTTGTTCCTCACATAGAATTGGAAGATGGGCTACTACCTCTGGTGGTTCAACATCTTCAGCGATTACAATTAGTTTACTGGTACCACGTTCAATTGCCTTGGTTGCTTCGTTTGTTCCTTTCTTGACTTTGCCGCTGGTAGATGCTACTCTTACGGCCTCTAAGATTGGACTTACGAGGTCTTCTGGCGTCTCAAATTTAACATAATATGATTTTCCCATACTTCGTCACCCTAGGGGTTCATTCTCCATTCTATCCTTCGTTGAGTTTGGTTTTAAAAGTGTTATCTGGAAATTATTGAACTGACTTTTTCAAGATATTCAGACATTAAAGTATCTAATTTCTCCTGACTTTCAGATTCTGCATAGATCCTAACAATTGGTTCTGTTCCACTAGGTCTAATCATTACCCAGTTTTTAGGATCAATTGTAATTTTAATACCATCAGAAATATCAGAGTTTGGGAATTCCTCTTTTAGAGAAGAAATCAATTTTGGTACTTTATCAGCAGAGCATGAAACTTTGTCTTTGGTAGTAAAAGAAGAAGGTAAACCAGTAATCTCTTCAGCAAGAGATTTTTCAGATATTGCCAACAAATCGAGCATCAGTGCCAAAGTCATACAACCATCCCTAACTTGATTATGTTTACCATACATGTAGCCACCATTTTCTTCAAATCCAATTAGTGCATTAGTTGGGACCATCTTTCTTGAAACTTCAACACTCCCCACTTTAGTTCTAATAACTTTGGAATTAAATTTCTCAGCTAAAACTTCAATGTTAGATCCTGAATTTAAACAAGTTATGACTAAAGAGTTTGGATTTTTCTTTAGAATGTGTTGTGTAAGTACTAGTGCAGACTTGTCTCCAGTTAAAATATCTCCATTGTTATCACAGAAAATACTTCTATCGCCATCACCATCAAATGCAATTCCCACATCGGCATTATTTTCTCGGACAGTTTTTGAAAGTTCTGAAAGATTTTGTGGAGTTGGTTCTGATCCACGTCCTGGAAATTTACCATCTATGTTTGAATTTACAAGAAATGTTTGACAACCAAGTATTTCACAAAAGTTAGGTGCAGAAACTGCTTGTGCACCATTACCTAAATCTAAAACAACCTTGAAATGTTTAGATTCTATAAGTTTAGAATCAATATGTGAAATAATTCCTTTAAGGTAGGTTTCAATTGCTCTATTTTCATTTCCAGTTGTTCCCCAGGAATTAGGTTTTTTTAACCAATTTTTTTGCAAATAAATATCCTCAATTATTAATTCATCCTCTCGTGAAATTTCTACTCCATCTTTAGCACAGGGTTTGATTCCATTGTATTGTGGCGGATTATGTGATGCGGTAATCATTAGTCCTCCAGAATAGCCCAAACTCTTTACCGCATATTCAAGACAAGGAGTTGGTACAATTCCTGCAACATTGCAATCAATTCCTATTGAATTTAGAGCAGAACTCACCACTTTACAAATAGCAGGACTAGATTCTCGTCCATCAAATCCTATCAATACAGGTCCTTTTCCAAAGTATGTTCCAATTGCAAGTGTCATATCATGAATGAATTCCAATGTGAAATCTTCATCAAAGACTCCACGAATTCCATTTGTTCCGAAAAATTTCGCCACACTACTGTGCAATAATAGATAAATTTGTGTTTAATGGCAAATCCGTTGCGGGAGTCGCCCAGCCTGGTCAAAGGCGTAGGGCTTAGGACCCTATATCTTAGGATTTCGTGGGTTCAAATCCCACCTCCCGCACCATTTGGTTTCTGTGAATGATTAATAATGAGAAAATCTTCAGCAAACAAAGTCATGAAAAAGACAGTAGTCGGCATTACAGTAGTAGGTAAAGATAGAGAAGGAATTGTGGCCACATTTACAAATTTTGCATTCTCTAAAGGTGGAAACATTGAGAAAGTAAACCAAAATGTAATCAAAGGTCTTTTCGGCATGTATCTAGAAGTTTCTTTTTCAAAAGCAGTGGATGTCAAAAAATTTGATTCAGATATTCAAAGTCTATCTAAAAAAGAAAAGATGGATGTCAGCACTCATCACGAAACAAATTCCCAGAAAAATATTGCAGTTCTAGTAACTAAAGAGCCGCTTTGTCTTGAAACTATTCTTGCCAATGTAAAATCACTAAAAGGAAAAATTTCAGTAATAATTGGCACTGAAAAAACATTAGAATCAATAGCAAAGAAAGTAAAAATTCCTTTTGTCGCAATAGAAGATAAAGATCAAAGCAAGGCAGAGGAAAAAATAATCCAAATTTGTAAACAATACAATATTGATTTAATATCACTTGCAAGATATATGAGAATTCTTAGCCCCAATTTTGTTTGGAGGTATCCGAATAGAATAATTAACATTCACCCATCATTACTTCCTGCATTTCCAGGAGCTTTAGCTTATGCACAAGCTTATGAACGAGGTACAAAGATTGTTGGCGTTACGTCTCATTATGTAACGGAGAACTTGGATCAAGGTCCAATTATTTTCCAAGATTCATTTAAAGTAGATCCAAATGATACGTTAGAAAAAATAAAGGCAAAAGGACAAAAACTAGAAGCAGACACATTGCTCAAAGCTATGAAGATGCATTTAGAAAACAAACTTGAAGTTCGTTGGAGAAAAGTTCACATCAAATAAGGGAATTAGATGACAGAAATCAAAACTCAATTTGATCCAATTCTTAGAAAATCAATATCAAAGAAAAAACAGGTTGCAGTAATTCCTGTAGGCTCGATTGAACAGCATGGATCACACTTACCTATATCAACTGATTCAGATATTGTAACTGAAATTGCAAAAAGAATTTCTAAAAAAAATGGTTATCTTTTATTGCCTACGCTAAATTATGGAGTTTCGTATGAGCATGCTCCTTTTTTCAATCTCAGTATTAGAGAATCAACCCTACGAACAATCCTAACTGATTTGTGTGCCTCCCTCTTATCAAACAACATCAAAACAGTTTTCATAATTAATGGTCATCACGGGAATCTAAAACCAATACAGAATCTGGATATAAAACTCAAAAAAATCTCAAAAAATAAACTTGATGTATTTCCATTATCATACTGGCATTTTATGAAAAGAGAATTTGATCATGCAGGATTTGTGGAAACCTCACTAATGCTTGCAATCTCAAAAAATGTTAAAATGAATTTGGCAAAAAAGGGTTTGATCACAGAAGGAATGACAAAACAACAAATTGCAAAACTAGGAAAACTAGCAAATCAATCATTCCCCAAAGCTACCAAAAACGGAATTTGGGGTGATCCAAGAAAAGCTACAAAGAAAGAAGGACAAGCAATTTTAGATGAAATCATCAAAAATCTCAGAAAAAAGTGTCAAACTTGCCTTACTGGGCATAGCTCATAGTTTCACCAATGGAAATTTAATATAACGCCTCGATATCCATGTCAATAAGTGATTAATGATGTCCGTTGATATGGCAGTAAAAGTATTGGATGAGAGTATCAATCAAGTTGTATTGATAAAACTCAAAGGAAACAAGACCATTAGAGGTACTCTTTTAGGTTTTGACCAACACATGAACCTGCTACTCGATTCTTCAGAGGAAATTCCTGCTGAAGGCGATTCTAAAAGCCTCGGAAGCATTGTAGTTAGAGGAGACAATGTCGTTATGATATCTCCTCCCCCAGCACAGCATTAGGTGAATTGCAATGACTAAAGGTACAACTTCTATGGGTGGTTTTACAAAGAAGAAAGTTCACATCAGATGTAGAAGATGTGGTAAGAACTCACTTCACAAACGTCATCACCAATGTGCAAGTTGTGGATTCCCAGAGGCTAAACGCAGAAAGTATTCCTGGATTAAATGGTATACATAGATGCAAGAGATTGTTCTTATTCTTAGTTCATTAGCAGGTGTTGCAACAGCTGCCGCTGTTCGTAAAATGCCAAGAGACAAAAATCAATTACTCAGTCTTGGTGCCAGCTCTCACATTAAAAGTCAAATCACTTCATTGAAAATCGAAAAAGATATTCTAACTAAAACTATTTCAAGATTATATCAAGCAGATTCAGAATTCTCTAAAATTCAAAAAGACAAGTTACTACTAAAATATCAACACCAATTAGGAATTGTATTAGCTAAACTAGAAAAACTTGAACAAGCAAGTAACCATCCAGATTTGGGTCCAGTTGGAGATGGCTTGATCACCCTAATGGATCAAAAATTATCAAAACTAGATGACAGATTGTATGAGTTATCATCAAAGATGGTAAGTACCAAAATTGAAACACCAAAGGTAAAAGTTCCTGAAGTAAAACATGAAACAAAACAAAAGATATCAAATGTATTCAACTTTGACAAGCCAAAAGAAAATAAAATGGAGCCAATTGAAATCCCTCCAACAAAATCAAGACAGTCATTTGAATTAACAACTCTTACAAACATTTCAAGAAAAGAACCAAAATTCCCATTATTTGAAGAAGCAAAACAAGTTGTAAAACCAATGCCACAGCCAAGAGTGGTACCAACAGAAGTAATCAAACCAAAAGAAGAGATTGTTCAAGAAATTATACAGCCAAAATCAAAAGTTGAAGATAAAATTGAGATCATCCAATCAGTTACACCAAAACCTGAAGCTAAATTTGAGACTAAACCTGACATTAACAAGGAAGTTGCAAAAATTACTGAACACAAAGCACTTCCAGAACCAATAAAAGAAAAACCAGTTACATTAGATGATGACTTTGATGATGATGCAGATGATTTAGACAAAATCAAAGGCGACATCATGAAAGTATTATCAAAACTGGATCAAGCAGAGGTAGAATAATTGACATATGATGATGCCATTAAGGCATTATCAAATGATGCATTAAAATTTGTTAAAGATGATTATGTTATAGGATTAGGTAGTGGTCGTGCAGCAACTGCACTTGTAAAATCGCTTGCAAAACTAATCAAACTAAAAGGATACAACATTAGAGGAGTTCCAACATCGTTACAAATTAAATTAATTGCAGAAAAAGGTGGCATTCCACTAGTAGAAGCTGATCAAGTACAACATATCGATGTTGTGTTTGATGGCGCAGATCAAATTGATTCACAAAAATATGTAATCAAAGGTGGTGGTGGTGCATTGCTAAGGGAGAATATTTTGTTCAGTCTTGCAAAAAAAGTCGTAGTGATGGCAGACAAGACAAAGTTTGTAAAAAATTTCAACAGAACAGTTCCAGTAGAAATTCATCCACTTGCAAGGAACTCAGTTGCTAAATCAATTAAGAAACTAGGAGGAGATGTAGAAATTCGTTCACTTGATAGAGGATATCCATTCTTCACAGAAAATGGAAACATAATTTTGGATTGTGATTTTGGAACAATAAAAAATCCCAAAGTATTAACTCAAAAAATTAAACAGACAACAGGAGTTTTAGAATCAGGAATATTTCTTAGAAAGCCAGATGTGATATACAAAGCCAAAGAATACGGCAAGTTTGATATTCTTTAAAATTTTATTTTTTGCCAAATTTCCCTATAAGAGGAACAAAGACATACTTTGATTGTTTTTTAATTTCAACCATTCCTTTTGAAGTCTTTTTTTGTAAAACCAGTGACTGAGAGGAATCCCCTACGGGTGCAATAATGAGACCATTTTCACTTAGTTGATCAAATAATGGTGAAGGGATTTCATTACATGCGGCAGTTATTATGATTCTATCATAAGGCGATTCCTTTGGATATCCAAAATTACCATCACCTAAAATCACATGAACATTATTAATTTTCAATTTTTTTAAATTTTCTTGTGCAAATTTTACTAACTCAGGATGTCGTTCTATTGAATAAACAGTACCTGAATCTACTAAATAAGAAAGAATTGCACTTTGCCAACCAGAACCAGTTCCAATCTCTAGAATCTTTTGACCATTTTTGACATCTAACCATTCAGTCATTCTAGATACAACACCAGGTTGAGAAATAGTTTGATTTTTCATTATAGGTAGAGGTTCATTATCATATGCATTATCTATTTCAGATTTTAGAACAAATTCATGTCTTGGAATATTTCTAAATGCAGATTCGATACGTTCATCAGTTAATAATTTAGAATTTTTTAGATAAATAATTAAATCATTTATTGCAATTTGATATTTTTTTTCAATTCTCAACTAAAACACTTTGATTTCCTTTTTGTTTTGAAGATCAATGTTCGGTTTCAGGATTATCATGTCTAATTGAATTCATGAAATCTTTATGCTCTAACATCAATTCTATCATTTGTTCTCGTAAATCTTTATCATCCATTACTGCATTAAGCATGGGTTCCATCATTTGGTGAGACATCATTGCCATATGAGAAGGATCTTCAATCATCATAGTATGCATATCTTTTGTCATTTCAGAATTTATCCACATATGATGAATCATATCCATCATATGATTAGAGTTGGACATATGCATAGAGTGAGAACTCATTGAATGATGTTTGTAATCAGGACACCAAGGACAATTTGCTAATCTTTGTTCATGCATTTTTTCACACATTGGGCAACCCATTTTAGAGTCATCATGATCCATACTACAGTTCATTGATTTTGTATGATTTTTCATTCCATCACTTTTTCCACCACACATTCCACCATCCATCATCATTGAATCAGAACCATGGCCCATTCCAGCAGTAATTGGTTGATGAACAGAATCCATCCATGCTGAATGAGATTTTAGATGATTTTCCATTTGTGGGTGATTTTTCATTATTTGAATCATTTTTTCACGTAATTCAGGATCACTGGTCATTGGAGCTAACATATTCTTGAGTAATTCAGAGTTATCTTTAATTTGTAAAACCCATTCATCCATAGTTTGCATCATCATGCTAGGATCTTTCTGCATCATTTCATGCCAGTGATTCATTAGTTTCTCATTTGAGGCCATACTGTTCATTAAATGATTCATCATTTGTGGATGTTTTTCCATCATTGATTGATTATGTGAACCATATCCTCTATCAACTAATTTCAAATATGTAGATGGCATAACGCATGTAGGATTACCATTATTTTTTTGTAATAACAAATGACCAGGTTTACAAGTCATCATATCAACATCTGCAAATTTTTTCCATTGTTGGTGAGGAGTCATTTGTTGAGCAAACGAATTATCAAAAATGGTAGGACTAATAGCAATGCTTAGAATTATAACAAAAAGAAATACAAATTGAGAATTCAATAAGAACAATAGGTGTTTTTCTCATAAAAAGCAATCGTGTAAAACCAAATTTGGCATTAATTATTTTGAAAACAAGTTAATTTTTCTCTCAACAAGTTTACCATGACCAAGTTTTCCAATCACTTCAAAGTTCTCGGCAATCAGTTCACCACGAACCATTGTTTTTACAGGCCATCCTTTTAGATTTCTTCCTTCATATACAATATAGTCAGAAAATCCTCCAAACAAATCAGAAGTTACTGTTTTTTCCTTTTTCAAATCCAACATCACCACATCTGCATCAGAATTTTTCTCAAGTGTGCCTTTTTGGGGATACATTCCAAAAATTTGAGCAGCGTTTTGACTGGTAAATCGTACAAATTGTTCTAGAGAAATCTTCTTCTGGTTAACTCCATCATTGAGCAAAATAGGAATCACTGTGCCAATTCCAGGAAATCCTGCAAGAGCACTCCAAACATCATCACCGTCTAGTTTGAGTTTGAGTTGATTTGCAACATGATCAGTGCCTATTGTATCAATTTGATTATTAGACAATGCATTCCAAACAGCCTTACGGTCATTTTCTGTTCTAATTGGAGGCATTACTTTTGCTAGATATCCAGATTGTTTCTCATAGGATAGTGTAAGATAATGAGGACAGGTTTCTACAAAGATCTTTGTTCCCAGTTTTTTCTCTTCTTCAATTTGTTTTAGTGCACGTTCAGAGCCAATGTGAACAAAATAGATTACACAATCATAGTCTCGACCAAATTTTGATACTGTTTTGATTGCTTTAGCTTCAAACTCGGGAGAACGACTAGAAGACCATGCAGATAGTCCATCTTGATGTTTTTCTTTTGCAGTTTTAATTCCACATCCACATGACTCATAGTCTTCAGCATGAACCAGAACAGGACAACCAAGTTCAGCTGCAGTCTTTACTGTTTGTTCAACAAGTTCATCAGTGACATCCACTTCAGCTGCAACAAGATTTGGTGAATTTGGTGGCATGTCCATGTATACATGTCCAACTTCACCGCCAAGATTCATGTAAATTTTAAAAGATGTGATTCCTTTTTCAACACAGAGATTCATCTCATTGATTTGTTGTGGTGTAAAAATAGATGCATGTATTGTATAATCAATATAATGATTTTCAGATGCGGAATCAAGTTGAGCTTGTAAAGAACTAGAAAAAGGATCACCGAGCCTAAGCATACGCATCATTGTAGTTATTCCACCTATTGCTGCAGCATGAGATTCAGTTTTTGCAGCTTCATTAATTGGAGAATAGACACCATAGTGAACATGAGTATCAATCGGTCCAGGAATTGAAACTAAACCTGCTCCATTAATTTTTTGATCACATGAAGGTACATCAGTAGCAAACCCAACAATTTTTCCCTCATCAATTATGATATTTTTCTCAACCATTCCTTGAGGAAGGATAACGTGTGAATCAACAATTACAGTATCATACGTCATCTGAACATTTTGTGTAATTCAGGCTATTATGCGTTGAGAAAATGAATAAAAGAAGAACCCCAAGAGACATTCTGAGGGCCGGTGGTTTAGGAGTATAATGCCTCGTTCGCAACGAGGATGTCGAGGGTGCGATTCCCTCCCGGTCCACTTTTCCAGAAACTATTATACATAAATGAAAAATATCATCATCATGGAAGGTTTTGACGGCAAAAAAGCTGCACAAGATTACATGTCAAAGCATACTTTAGCATTCTCTACTCCAGAATTAACTCTAATGAGATTTGCATTTTGGTTAGGGGATTCAGTTCCAGATCCAAAAAACGATGGGAAAGGAACTCCAAGAATGATGACATATTTGATAGAACAAGACTTTGAACCAGTGTTAATTGATGATGAAACATACGTACCATCTGGTGCAGTGAAAAGTTCATCTCTTATTGGAAACGCATACAATGAACAAATTTCAAGTGGAAAATTTTGTTCTGAATGTGGAAATACTCTTTCATCTACTGCAAAATTTTGTCCTGAATGTGGTACAACACAAGAATAAGAAAATTTTTTTAATTACTAATTTTATGCTTTAGCGCCACATTTTGTACAAAACTTTGCACCTGCTCTAAGTGCTGCACCACATGAAGAACATCCGTTTCCACCTTGTGGTTGTATTGTTTGTCTTGGCATTAATGCAGGATCAGGAGATGGTAATGTTCCAACATCTCCAAATGCTTCTTGTGCAGATACAATTCCTGGCGGGCCTCCACCAACTGGATTTTCTGCAGTTCCAGACCTTGGAGGTTGTCCCATTCCACCTGCCATCATTCCAGGTTGTCCCATTCCAGGCATTAAACCAGGAGATTGAGTATTTCCAGAACCATTTCCTATAGATTTTTTTAATTCGAATATTACTTTAATTGCTAAAAACTCTAATGCAGAATATGCAACTGTATAATCACCTAATTTTTGGAAGAATTCTTTGTCACTAAGTTGACCTTTCTTGTACATGTTATTTGTATCAAGAAATGATTCATAGTATCCTTGAGATTCATCAAACAGACTCTGTAGTTTATCAAAGAGCATGTTGAGTGTATCCACTTCACCAAATGACATAATCTCACTCGATTTTTGGAATATTAATTACTTTAGGATCAAAAAAGAGGAAAAACGTGTGTTAGAATTTATGCGAGTGCTCTATCAATCATACCTTGGTATGATTCTTTAGATGCTGCACCTACTTGCTGGCTAACTATTTCGCCTTTGTTTAGCAGGATTAAAGTTGGAATACTAAATACATTGTATTTTGATGCCAATTCATTAGCCTCATCAACATTAACCTTGACAAATTTTACTTTGCCATCATAGTCATTTGCCAGTTCTTCAACTACTGGACCTACCATTCTACATGGACCACACCATTCGGCCCAAAAGTCTACAAATACAGGAATGTCAGAATTTATGACATCTACTTCCCATGATTTTGCATCTGAAATTTGTGTTACAGCCATTGTAACATAGTTTCATACAACATACCTAAAAACGTTCACCAGAATTAACACCATATTTTTTGTTGGAAAATAAATTTTGATATATACTTAAATGACGTTTTGGTAAATCTCAGTTATGAGTTCAGAACTTAGACTTAAAAAATTAAGAGGATCTGGAGGCTATGTTATGGCTACCGTTACTGATGAACAGCAAATGAAAGGTAATCTAGGCGGTCCAGATCTATTTTTGGCACCAATTGGAAGATTAGACGCTGAAAAAATTACTAAACACTTTTGCAATACTTGTGAGAAAGAATTTGAAGGTCCTCCAAAAATTGAATTTGAAAATCCTAATGAAGAAGTTGCAGAAAATCTGATTTTAGCAGAACGAGGCCAATACATTTGTAATTCATGTAATGCATCAATTGCAGAATACAGAGATTTCAAAAAACAAGATGAAGCAGGTGAAGTTGGTAGTGCAAAACCATTAGAACCTCAAGTTCAAAATATACAACCGCAAACTGCACCACAACAGGTAACAGAACCTGCAGCAGTACAAGAAACTGTTACAAAACCAGGTCCAATGACAACAGTAACATCAATTGAGGGGAAAACAGTATTTGATGAAAGTGCAAACAAGATTGGAACTGCAAAACAAGTTGGAATTGATTCTACTCAATCTATGGTTCTTGTAATTACTAAAGAAGACGGTACTGAAGGCAGTGTGCCTTGGAGTAATATCAAAAAGATTGGAGAAGTAGTTCTTTTAGGAAAGCCTCAAGAGACATCTCAACCAGGAAAATGCTCTAACTGTGGATTTGGAAACAAAGAAGGCTCCAAATTCTGTGAAGAATGCGGAAATAAGATCTGATAGTTAGTAAATTTAATCAATGGTGCTATATGCGGATATTATAATTGGCAAAAAGATCAGTTCCTAAAGGAGTTATCAAAGACATCATAATTGTTGGTGTCGGAGTTTTAGTAATATGGATAGGTCTACAAGTTGCATTTGGAACTCAAAATCCATTTTATGTAGTTGCAAGTGGAAGTATGATTCCAGTTTTAGAAGTGTATGATGTTTTGATTGTTCAAGGTCATGAACCCTTTGAAGACATTGAAGTAGGAGACATCATTGTTTTTAATCGGCCATCAGATCATAACAGAGTGATTGTGCACAGGGTTGCGTCAATTATTCAAGAGGATCCTAAGACAATTAGAACCCAAGGAGATGCAAATCCAGCATCAATTCCAGGAACAGACTTTCCAATTACAGAAGAAGAATACATAGGAAAAGTAGCATACACACTTCCACAAGTAGGATATGTTACACAATTACTAAAGCCCCCAATCAATTATGTCATAATTGCAATAGTTATTGGAATTATGATTGTAAAACAGGTCTTAAAGAAAAAAAATGAAAAAGAAATTACCTTTACAGATCCATTAAATTCAGATAATCCGGATACGATTGATGAGTTATCAAATATTGATAAAATTGAAAAAGATTCTGAATATTCAGAACACGTTGAAGAATCAAAAGAGATGGATGAGTTAGATGACACTGATGAACCAGAAAATATAACAAAAACATCAGAGATTGATGAAAAACTTGAAGGGATTGAGGATTCTATTGAAAATGATGTAGAATCTAAAGAAAATCAAAAGAAGAAAGAATAATAATTTTTATCAATATTCAGACAAACAGGTTCACATTATACACATATGACAAGCGTAATAGATCGTCCTGTTTGTTTGTAACATAATTAGGTCAAATTTACTAAAAAAGGATCCTGAGAAATTATTAGTTTCAAGAATAGTATTGTTTATGAAGTAGAATTAATTTTGAATTTACAATACTGAATCTTTTGTTTTGAAGACTCGCTTAAAGTAATCAGATGGCTCTTTTGGTTCTTCAATATCATTTGTAATTCCAGCTAAATTCTTTGCCAAATTCTTTTTGTATCCAACTTGCATTTGTCTCTGAATTTGAATTCTTTGTGCTTGTGGTGAGCCTGCACCATGCATTGATTCTGTAAGATATCCAACTGCATTTCTGCCCAAAGTCATATTTTCAATCAATCTTAAAATTCTCATTCTATTTTCAACATCAACACCTTTTCTTCCTGCAAGATATTTTTTGAGAAGTGGACCTGCTTCTGGATGTCTAAAGTCTTTTTCAGATGGCAATGTAACTACCAATCCACCTGCAATATCTTGTGCTAGTCTACTGATTTCATATGGGAATCTAGTAACATTGTGTTTACAAACTTGAGCAAGCATATCATCATTAAGATATACACCTGATTTCATCTTATGTCCTTGATAAGATGATGCAATACCTGCAGCAAAGATTGTTTCATTAAGATGAGTCATCTCAATAATTTTATCTTTAATATGAGATACTTTAGGAATACCATTGTAATCTGCAATAGTTGCAGCTGCTCCAATTAACACATCACCAAGACCAGTTTTGCATACGTAACTACGTCTATGATAACATGTGAATCTCTCTACAAGCATTGATGCAAATTCATATTCGCCGTTCATGAATACTTTATCCCACGGAATAAACACATTATCTAAAATTATCAAGGCTTCTTGGCCACCAAACTTTGCATTACCATCATCAATGTCACCCTCCTCCATACTTCTTGTGTCACAAGATTGTCTGCCGTAAATGTAAGTGACTCCTTTTGCATCAGCTGGAATTGCTCCAACAATAGCCCAGTCTTTATCAGCTTCAGTTAGTCTAATGGTTGGCATTAAAAGAATCCAATGAGAATTGATACATCCAGTTTGATGAGCCTTTGCTCCAGAAACATAAATTCCATTTTCATCAGTTTTTACAATTCTAGTAAATAGATCAGGATCATCTTGTTCTGAAGGTCCCTTACTTCTATCTCCTTTAGGATCAGTCATGGCACCCCCAATTACAAAATTTTCTTTTTGCACCATCTTTACAAATTCTAAAAATCTTTTATGATAATCAGTTCCATGTTTTTCATCAATTTCAAATGTTGTAGAATGTAAAGAATTCATAGCATCCATTCCAACACATCTTTGGAAACATGTTCCAGTGTTTTGTCCTAGTTTTCTCTGCATCTTATTTTGTAAAACTAAATCTTCTGCACTTTCTGCAATGTGTAAGAATCGATTAACTTTCAATCCAGAAAGAGATGAATCAGCTGAAGCAAGGGCTTCTTCACGAACTGCCAAATCATAAGTTTCTGCAACTGCATTAATTGAAGGTCTAATAATTGGATGATCAACATAATTTTTTACTAATTCACCAAAAAGGTAAATTTTGAGATCGCGGCCTCTAAGACTTTCAATATAATCATCACCTGTTATAATTGACTTTACGCCATCAGTCATGTAACAATATTCATTTCTATGTTGTATAAATATTCTAAATTAGTATCAGGTTAATTTCAGGAATGAATTGCGATCAGAGCCCAATTCGGACATCAAGAATTCTGCAACCTTTTCCTTTTTCCATAACTAGAACAGGATTCATGTCTAATTCTTTGATCTCTTTAAAGTCAGAAACTAGTTGAGA
>JACNFR010000059.1 GCA_014384555.1 Candidatus Nitrosopumilus sp.
CTATTGATGAGACCTATTATTGGATTGGAAAACGAAAAATGACTGCAGCTAAATCAATGGGAAGTAAAATGACTAAGGTCTTAGAAAATAATCAAAAGAATGAATCTGAAAAACAAGGATTGGATGCATTTATCTAATTTTTGTACTGGTTATATGCTCTGTCTAGAATTATCTGTTTTCTTTGGATCACTTTATTTTTCATTCCTGATTCTAAATGGTGAATGCTGCTTTTTTTAGCGACAAGCATGTTCTCCAATCTGATATCAAACTGATTTTCCAGGAAATTCTTTATTCCGGGTAATCCTCCCCCTGTCTCTAAATTCTCAAATGCTTCATTTGCTAATTTTTCTAATGATTTATCTAAATAATCCAAAATTTCATCCAACATTTCAATTGTAAGTACCATGATCTCCTCAAATTGATAACTGCAAAAAATGTTGTGTATTTTATTTTGGTTATTTAGGTGTGGAAATTGATATTATCCTTCTAAACCCTTCCTCTCTGCTGTGATTTGTTGGCAAATCCTGACAAGTCAAAAGAGATGAAAGATTTGATTCGAAAAGAGAAAAAACTTCATAAGGAAATTCGTGAGGATTTTAAAAAAATCAGTCAGAAAATTAATGATGATTTTGAGAAGGTAAAAAAAATCAAAGTTATCCAAATAACTATGCAAATCTTTTGATTATGTGGTATCCGAATTCAGTTTTTATCGGTTCAGAAATTTCTCCAACCTGAAGTTTGAATGCTGCGTCTTCAAATGGTTTGACCATCATTCCTTTTGTGAAATATCCTAAACTGCCTTCTTTTTTTCCACTACCTTTGTCTGTTGAAAATTCTTTGGCTAAATTCCCAAACTTTTCACCGCTATTGATCTTTTCTAAAATTACTAGTGATTCACTTTGTTTTTCAACTAGAATATGTGAACACTTTATCTTGTTGCTCATTTCTATCTGTGTTTTGCTCTTTGCCTTTATTTGTTTTTAAGAATTATTGATAAAGTTCCAGAAAAAATTATGTTAATTTTACCTCGTAAATTTATTTACCATAAACTGTCTGAAGAATGACGCTATCTTTGATGGCCTCTGGTGTAAATTGAACATTAACTGTTACTTTGTTGTTAAAGTCAATATTCACATTATCAAACAATGATTTGTATTTGTATACATTTCGCCTGTTCTCTGTAAATTCACACCACGTTTTTATCAATAATCCTTCTTTAATCAGCAAATTGATTTTTCTATACCCTGATGTTTGCGGAATATCTAATTTTTCTAAAATTTGTGAAATGGTCCATGGTTCCCCAATAGATGCATTTAGAATTTTTGACATTTCATCATCGCTGAATGCCTTTAGGATTGATTGGTTGATTGACGGATTCGATATTGTAAATCTTTTTTTAATTCTATCTTCTTTTGACTTGATACTGCAAATACTGTCTAGGAATTTTTTCTCTAGACCTTTTGCGCCTGATCCAAAAAATTCAGTCAAAACAGAGTCTAGTTTTTCAAATTCTATTATTGATTGTGTGATGGATATGCCATATTTCTCAAATAATCTATTTTGTATGCTGCGAAATGTTGTGTCTCCCAAGTTTTCTTGAATTATTTGTTCAAGGGCTGCTGCAAATAATTGATCAATGTCGCTCATGTGGTCAAAATCTCCGATAAATCTCGAATTTTACTTGTATTGTTTTGTGTTGCCAAGTCAAGTGCATCTTCTATCTCTTTTTCTGATTTGATGTTTTCATTATCACTATTTAATATTTCACATTCCTGTATTATGTCTAATTTTTTGAAATTTCTATATTGCTCATAATTTACAATGCATACATAATATTCATGTTCGTCTTTGAATTTGTATTTAATTTTAAATGATTGAGGTACTGGATTTTTATTTTCAGAAATGTCTAAAATGGTTTGCTTTAACAAATTTACCCCGAATGGCTTTGATATTACAGGTATGTTTAACAATTCAAAAAGATTCATTTCATGATCATTTGAATTTGCTGTAACTACAATTATTTTGGCATTTAGATTTTTATCTTTGATATTTTCAACTGCATACACTCCGTCATAGTTTGGCATTGCCAAATCTGTAAAAACAATATCTGGAGTATGCTTTTCATACAACTCTACTGCCTCTTTCCCATTATTTCCTGTAGCAAGAACCTTTATTTTGAATACCTCTAGAAAATCACAAAACATGTCTAGAATATTTTGATCATCATCTATTACGATACAATTAACCATGTTTGTGCCTCGATTCATTACTCTGCATACCCTTATTCATATCCTCATACTTAATATGATTATCTTATATACTAATCCCATTTTTGGGAATTCTTAAAAAATGTTGTCTATTTGTTGAATTACATTTTGATAAATGTCATCATATTATGGAATATTTGTTGAAATACCAATTTGACGAAAACCCGTTTGTACAATCTGAGATCTCTATATCGATAAAAGAGATTACCCTATGTCCGAAATGTCTTTCAAATGATGTTCTTTGTTGGTTTCATACAAAATCATTACAATCCAGTGTTATCACTGATGTTCAAAATTGGATTAATGATTGTAAAATGATTAAAGAAAACGATTAAAGAAAATGATTAAAGAAAATGATGATCTAGAATAATTTTGTATCGGTGTTTGTTTATTATTGATCGAGATTTTTAATTTCAAATCTTAAAGTTTGTTCAAATGGGCAAACTTGTTCTTATCAATTCTAGCATATTTCATATAATATGAAAATCCTTCACATTGAAGATACTCCTGAAATAAGTAGAGTATTTGCAGATATTTTATCTAGCAAAAATTATGATTCTGATAGTATGTTGGATGGCAGAGCTGGATTGGAGTTGGCAGTTTACAAGGAGTATGATTTGATTTTGCTTGACATGTGTATGCCAAAATACAGTGGCGCCGACTTTCTTTTAGATTTAAAATATCGGAAACCTTCGGAACTATCCAAAGTTGTTATCGTCAGTGGACTCTCTATGGGTTCTACCCAAGAACAAGAATTATTGAAATTGGGGATTCGCTGTGTTCTAAGAAAACCTATTTCTGTTCAGACGCTACTCTCTCAAATTGAGCAAAAAATTACCTTCTAATGTAATCCCCAACTAATTTTTGTGTTGGGGATAATTTTCAAAAATGGTGCTTCGTTTTCTTTCCATGGATCTTTTCTGACCCATTGAAATTTTTCAAAAAATACGTCGTACAATTCCTGAAATTCTTTTCCATTTCCAATAATTTCTGCTTTACCTTGAATGCACATTGCTTTGTGTTCTCCTGACTTGTAAATGTCAATTACAATTCCAACATTGTGATTAAATTTGATATTTGTATATGTCCGTGTATTGTAGTCTGTTGCAATTATTATGTTGTTGTGGATTTTGACGAATGAAACTGGTTTGACATGTGGGATGTCATTATGTGATGTTGCAATTCTTGCCTCTTCCAGTGTGTTTAGAAAATCTATTTCTTCCTGATTGAATTCTATCAATTGAAAATTCGTTCTCTTATTTCTGGAATGTGTTTGTATACTATGTCTCTAACTTTGATTTGGTCTTCAGCTGTAGGCATCTCTTTTTGTGCACTAAGAATTGCACCGCTCATTCCAAGTGCCATTCCCATGACGATTCCATAAACAAACTCTTTCGGATTTTCTACCTTGAGTGTTTCTTTGTTTTGGCTTATTTCTTCCAAATATGCAGGAATTGTTGCAACAGCTCCGTTTATTGTTTGTAAAATTATTTCTTCTAATTGATCTTCACTCATACCCTTTCTTTGAAATATTTCTTAATAAATCTGCATCTGGCAAACCCTCTAGTTTTTACGTCCCTTTGCTGGTAATTTGTTGCGTGATTCCAAAAATCGCGATTACCAAACCGGGTAATCAAAACGCAATTATGAAGAACGGATTCTCCATTCTTCATGAGATTGGAAGGACCTCTTCAGTTCTTTCAATCTCGCTTTTGATAAATTTCAGAAAAAAGTCTCTTCATTGCGGTTCATCCTGAATTTGAATAGACCATATGCTTAAGTTCGTATAAAATTTAGGCTTTTGTGATCTACTAATTGGATAAAGAATGGTTGAGAGTGAAAAGTGGCCGTAGTAAAGGATGCAATGATTGCAAAATTCATAGATGTATTCCAACTAGTTGTTGCTGTGATTGTCATAAATAATATTGAGAATATTCTGAGATTTAAAAATTAAAAGACATATTCAATGAATTCAAGATCAATCTAGTTCTAATTTATGGGGAAAAATCAATATTTACACCTAAGATTTTTAATCCCTCTTTCTGAGAAGTACGCATGTTCTCTTTTTTCACCATAAATGAGGCAAATGACGTTTTACCTGATGTGATAAAAAAATTTGAGTATGCTTTAGCAAAAAACACTGAAGTTAAGAAAATAGAACATGAATTACAGATGAGTATCTCCACTACAAATTCTTTTGAATCGTATGTGAATCTTAAACAAAGCCTAAACTCTGCAATTACTAAATTTTATGAATCTGTCGAAATATTGGAAAATACGGGGGTTGTTGTCAAAAGCATAGAGCAAGGTCTGTTGGACTTCCCTTCAAAACGATTTGAAGAAGAAGTTTGGTTGTGCTGGAAATATGGTGAAACTGAAATCAAATTTTGGCATGAAAAAGACTCTGGTTTTATGGGGCGAAAACCAATTGAAGTCGACGATGATTCATTGGTTTAATAATTTAATTTCATGATTTACTCTTAGATCATTCCAAGATTCTGCCAAATGATGACAAAACTCGTCTTTACATTTTGTAGAATACCCACAACTACATCTACTCATTGAATAACTCCTCGCCCAATTTTATTTTTGACCAGAGGTTGTTAAACAATAATGCTTTGGAATAGATGATGGTTTCCGAATTTGTCCATATGGCTCTCATTTCTTTATTATTTCCCTCATTTTTGATAAAGAATAACACTTCGTCATCATCTTTGATCAAAAAGCACAAGTTTTCTTTTACTGAAGAACCTAGTTTTTTGATTTTTGTTTTATCAATATTGTCCAAAATCCCTTTTGATTTTTCAGTAATTGATGTCAATAACTTGTAATCTATTTTTTGTTCTTCCAGTGCATCCAGAAAATTTGCATGATAAAATTTGATGAAATCTTTCTCTGACCCTAAAACCCTGCATTCTTTTTTGGCGTTTAGAATCATATCAAAAATTTTACTATTAACCTGATTCCCTCCTTGTAATGCTTTGAATTTTTCTTCACTTTCTTCTTCTTCATTTAATGTGGCCCTGTATTTTTCCCACATCTCTTCTAATTCTGGATCTGACTTTTTGAGTTTGTTTAGGCGTTCAGTTTCAGTGTTGATTAAGAGATTGACTGCATTTTTGATGCTTAACGCTGTGAATTGAATTGGGTGTTGAAATGATGCCTCTACAATTCCTTTGTTTTGAAGTGCTGTAAGTAAATGATATGTTTCACTTCTTGGAATGTTTACTGCTTTTGCAATATCTGATGCTGTTTTTGCACCTATTTTTCTTAAATAGAAAAATACCTTGCTTTGGTTTGGCGTTAATCCGAATGAAACTAGTGCATCTCGAACCTCTTCAAAGTTTGTCTTATCGACTGGATATGTTCCCAATTGCATTGTATCTGCACTAATTCCCTTGTTAGTAATGATCGAGTTTTGCAATAAAAGACTGATCGTTCAAACGTATACAAATAACTACAAATTACTACATTTGAAAATTTGATATAATTTTAAGTCTATTTTGTGCCTGAATTTCCTGATATGTCTTCACACCTGGTTCTTTTTCTTATTGTTTTCTTTTTTAGTTACGCTCATTTTCAATTAATGAAATGACTAACCTGCACTAATCCAGCCTTGAGATACAATTTCGTTTTTAATTTTAGTTTCATATGGTATTTTTGGCATTTGTTTTGATTGCTTTCTTGTTCTTCTTCTAGGCGTGGCATTTGATGTTGTTACATAGTTTTCTTCTTCTGATTCTTTTCCTGCAAGTTTGTTTCTAAGCAAAAATATTCCCGCCAATACTAAGCCTAACGAGAAAATATCTGTGGTGGTAATTGTTTCTGAAAGGAACAGTCCTGAAAAAATTACTCCAAACACTGCTGTTGTAGAATACAATAGGACAGTTCTGACTGTACCGATAATTTTCAATGCCATTAAAAAAAACAACGTGGATAACCCTGTACCGAAAATTGATAGTGTTATTATTCCTGGCAATTGCGTCAAATCTACATTCATTGGAATTTGAAATATTGCAATAAGTGAAACTGCTACTCCTGCTGAGATAAATGACAACACTTGTGTGACTCTTTTTGTATCAAATCTGTCTCCTATGTATTTGCAAAGAGTAATGTCTACTGCATACAAAACCCCTGATAAAATTATTAACAAATCCCCTGTTACCATATGTCCTAAACTGAAATTGTTTTGGAAAAGATCATTCCCAATGGGTATCACCATCATGCCGATGATTATCATTGTAAATGGAATTGATTCTTTGATGCGTAGTCTTTCCTTGAACACCAGCATCGCAATTACCAGGGCAAAAATTATCTCACTGTTGCTGAAAATTGATGCATTAATTGCTGATGCAGTTGACAATCCGTAAAAATATGTAATCAGAGCAGAAACTTCTGCAATTCCTATTAATCCCATGAACATCCAATCCTTTTTCCCAAATTTGGAAATAGAATGAGTTTTTTTTGCAACTGGTGTGAAGAAAATACCTGCAATAAAATAAATCAAAAATGCCAGTACAATTGGATTGATTTCAAGCATATTTTCTGAATTTTCAAGCATGGGTTTTGAAATAACATGAATTAATGCAGATAGTGCTGCCGCTAGAATGATTAGATAATATCCGTATTTTGATTTTTTAAAGGAAACCTTCTCAGAAATCATTCATTCCCATTTTTGGAAATGAGATTATCCTTAATAGTAGTATCTCGGATAATTTGGAAATCTGCGTACGATTTCCTATCTTATCCAAGTTCCTCTATTTTGACAATTTCAAAGGAAAATCCTTGTTTGTTGTATTCCTCATTGACGATCCTGTGACCTATCTCATTTAGGAGTGTGTTCATTTGACCTACAATGAAATATGGCCAATTTTTTCCTAAATCATGTTGAATGATAATTTTGTTTTTTCCATTTACTATTATTTCTCTATATTGGACATTCATACTAAGACATCTTTTCTTGAATAAATCCAAAATTGAATCAAGTTCTACATATCCGTAAACATAATTTAATGAGTTTTTAAGATCAGACATTCCAGTTGTCTCGGCAATTTTTTCCATTTTATCTTTAGGTATGAAATCTGATAATTCTCTAAACGTTGATCTGAACATTGGAATCCATCCCATCTCCGTTGTTAGTTCATGCCAATTCACTTGTTTGTCTAGTAAGTGATTGATGAGTGTGTTGAGACTAATTTTTTGCTCTAAGCATTTTTCATGAAGTTTACTACTTAAATCTGAATCAATTCTTATTGAAACATTATCTGTTTTTTTCAATAATTGTTTTTCCTGTAAAGTCAAGATTGACCTCCTCCTTGCATTGTTCTGAAATTGCCCATTTTTACATTAGTTTTACAGCATTTCTAGTCATATGGATTAGTATGTTATTTTCAACACATACAACATTGTACAAATAATTACTTTGCATGAATTTGTAATATTGTCGATCACTTTAGATTGATTTTAGATGTACTGATCGATCAAATTTTGTCGAGTAACTGTTTGTCATAAAAATTAATGTCACATTCTTTATTATCAAGAATTCTCATACCAATATATGGAAAACGGCCTGGACGTCTTCTTAGTTCCATCCTTGAGGAAATCTATTGAGGAAAATCTTGGTAAAGATACTTTGAATAAAATTGAACAGAGATTAATGGAGAGACATGGTCTCGGTCTAGTTCAGGCAATTAAAAATTTCCATAAATTTGATAGTGTGTTGAGAGAATTTTTTGGAGCTGGCGCTGATGGATTGGAACAAAAGTTCTTACAAAAAGTTGTAAGTGTTGAAAAATCAAAACAAACTGATTCTAACTGGATTAAACTGAAAGATTCTGAATTGGCTAGGATATTTTTAGAATCCTTTGCTGATCAAGATAAAAAGGCAATTCTTGGCTCTGTGGTGGGAGAACCATTAATCATTGCAAAAATTTTAGATTCATGTAAAATTCCACAAACATTCGGTTACAGAAAAATAAATTATCTGATTAACAATGGCTTGTTGGTATCTAGTGGATTTGAATTAGCTCATGATGGTAAGAAGGTAAAAAAATATGAGGCCATTTTTGAGAATGTCAAAGTAGATATCATAAAAAATAACGTTGAAGTAAAAGTTCAATTGAAAAATACATTGCTATCTGAAAGTTCAATCCTGCAAACAGTCCAAATCAGATCTTAATTTTGAAGTGTTTTTCGTTCAAAAAATTAATTTGTTGTGTGTTTTTTTCTGACAATCTACAGGTTTATCCCTCTAAATAATAACATCGAGTATGAAAGATCCAGGTTCTGAGGTTGTACCCGAAAAACTAGGTAGCCCAATTAACTTTAGAATCGTCGCAGTTATCTCTGGAATTGTCCTTGGATTTCATTTCTTAGTTAACTTTCTTGCTGAATTAGATCATTATGCCTTATCATCTGATGCATTGATTTATGGATTTTCGATGATTATTCCAGTGTCTGTATCTATTTTTGCATTTTCAACTTCAAGACGATATGCTGGTACCTTGGTTTATTCAAAAGCATACGTGATGCTTGGAGTTGCATTTATGCTGATGTTTTTTGCAGAGCTAACTTATTTCATTTATGAGCAGGTTTTAGATTTAGATCCGTATCCTTCTATTGCCGATGTTTTCTTCTTTGTTTTTTACCCCTTGATTATTGCTTATTTGATAATCAATCTCAAATTCTTTGCACCTAAAATTTCGATTGGTGGTTTTGCATTGATCATTGGCATGCCAATAATCGCAACGATTAGTTATGTTTATTTCGTTATCTCTCCATATGTTACTGATAATACGCTAACTGAGTATGGTCTTTTTGGAATCATTGAAGATTTTGGAAGTTTTGATTTCTATTATGGAATAATATTCATCGCTGCAGCATCTGTTACTTTGGGTCTTGCCATTCATACTGCAAAAATTTTCCGAGGAGGTTTGATTGGAACTGCTTGGTTAATTCTAGTAGTTGGAATTATTTTGAATCTCGTTGGAGATACGTGGTATTATTATAGCGAAGTTACAACAGGGTATTCTTTATCAGACCCTGTCAATCTATGTTGGTATTCATCATACCTGCTTATTCTGTATGCATTGTACAAGCACAAAAAAGCCCTTTAATTCATGATTTTAACAAAAGGTAATCTAATATTGTCATCTGGCAATTTCACACTAAATGTTAAATCCAAAAATCGATAAACGGAATATTTCCAAAATTAATCGCTACGGTCTGTTTGCTAGGGAGATCATTTTAAAGGGTGAATTAATTTGGTCCACCACTGAGAATCGTATTAAAAAAATTTCCTTGACTGAATTTGAAAAACTATCTGCAGAAGACAAACAGATCTGGATTGATCATTGCTATCAGATTGATGATTATTTCCAAATGGATGTTGATGACACTAGATTCATGAATCATAGTTGTTCTCCCAATACTGTTGATTTTCCAGTAGATGACCCGACCATGATTGTTGCAATGAGGGATATCCAAAAAGATGAAGAAATCACTTGGAATTATTTGCCTTTCATGAATCCATACCAGGAGTTTCCATGTAATTGTGGACATGAAAATTGCGTTGGTGTTGTTAAAAAAAATGCCACCATTAAACGGACTATCTGAACATCTTGCTTTTTGATCGATTGATCAGAGAATGTCTGCTGGCTTGTATTCGCCTTGATTTTGTAATCTTTGCAGTCTTTTAATTACAAATCTGGCTGTTTCTCTAACATCTATACTTGGATCTATTTCTGCATCTCTGATCAAATCGATTGCTTCGAATGCTCTCATTAATCCAAGGGATTCAATTGCCTCATGTTTTGTAAGGATACTTTTGTCATTTAGTGCTGATTCCACCAGAACTGGAATCTTGGTCCTCATGTTTCTTCCTGCAATTTGATAACATGCTTCATGTTTGACTACTCCGTTATCATCGTTTTTCAGTACCCATTCCATTAAATCGGCTGCTTTCAGAAATACTGGATCTTCTACATCTCTTTTTTCAGCAATTTCTCCAACTAGCCAAATCGCATCCCATCGTTTTGATTCATCACTATCGTTTTTTATGATGTGTTCACACGTGGACAATCTCATGTCGACTGGGAGTTCTCTTAGTTTGTTTTCATCATAGATTTCTATTGCCATTTCCAAAATTGGGAATAACATCCTTTTAACGATTACTATTTTTAGGCTCAAAAATTTATGAATATCTTATTTTAGGGTATTCATTTATTTATTTTTCTTTACAAAATTTTTGACATCTATTGTTTTTAGTGGATTTGATGCATCCTGCAAAAATGTACATAATGTAAAGATGTTATCTACCATCTCTGATGAATTTATGCATAATGAAAAATCTGAATCTGAATTTGAATTTTGAGATGATGACAATGCAGATTCTGTTTCAGGTGCATCCATAAAAATAACCACTGATGAAACTGTGACTGTAACTCCTGATGTTGTAAGAACAAGTTCAGATGGCAGTGCGATTGTTAGTATAACTGCATTTGAAGGGCCAAACATTTCATTTGATATAATTGCAACAGCTGAAGGTTATGCAGAAGGTAGAGAGTCATTCACAGTAAGTGTCGATGCCCCTGACAAAGTATTTGACTCCATTGATTTGGAATTACCTGAATGGATTATCTATATTGTAGTTGGCGGAATTTTGATGGTGGGTGTTGTGGTATTCATGTTCTTGAGAAAAACTAAGACCAATCTTGAAGAAGAATGGGGAGAGGAAGAGGAACTTTAATTCTTTGATTCTTTAGTTCGTTTTTTATCTCTGCAAATACCGCAAAGATAATTTTTCATAAATTCATCTAACTCTATTTTAAATTCATCCGTTTTGGAAAATTTCTCTCCTGTTTTTATTCCTCCTGGAACCTGTTTGCCGCATTTTGTACAATGAATCCCTATTTTCAATTCAATTTTTTTGTCATTTTCTAAAATTTTTCCTAAAATCACATTTGATTTTTATTTGATTTCGATATAAACACGTCTTGTTCCTAAACTCATGAATATTATACTGAAAAATTAATGATATCGTATGTTGTCCGTATGGCTTCGTGTTATCCGTGTACGATTCCTATTGGCATCAGTAATTGCAGTTTCAGTAGCCTTGTCACTAAATTGGTGGCAAAATTCTTCCCTGGATGTGTTTGATGCAGTTTTGACATTTGCAGGTGTGATGGCACTTCACGCGAGTGTTGATTTACTAAATGATTTTTGGGATTTCAAACGAGGTATTGATACTAAAACAACAAGAACAAAAATGAGTGGTGGCACTGGTGTGTTGCCTGAAGGATTACTCAAACCATCCTCTGTTTATCGTGCAGGAATTGCATTTTTGATTATGGGTACTATCATTGGGGGATACTTTGTAATTACTGATGGAATTACAATAGCAATAATTTTGGGATTTGCAATTTTATCTATCTATTTCTATTCTACCAAAATTGTAGATTCAGGGTTAGGTGAGTTCTTTGTTGCTGTAAAGGGTTGCATGATTGTCATTGGTGCATTTTTCATTCAGTCTGGTCAAATTTCTATTGAATCTATTCTTGCGGGAATTGTTGTCGGATCACTGTCTTCATTGGTACTTTTTATCGCGTCTTTTCCTGATCATGATGCGGATAAATCTAAAGGGCGAAAAACCTTGGTAATCGTTGTTGGTAAACAAAAAGCCTCAAAATTATTCTGGATTTTTCCTCTGATATCTTACGTTGCAATAATTCTTGGCGTCTCGACAAATCTTTTCCCAGTTTTATCTTTGATTAGTTTTTTTAGCATTCCATTAATGATCAAATCTGGTCTTGGTTTGCAGAAAAACTATGATTCGATTAATGATCTTGTTCCGTACATGTCTTCCACTTTGATGTTTGGTAGGATTACTGGCACTTTGTTTGTCATTGGATTTTTAATTCCGTTGTGATGCCCTAGACATAAATTTAGTGACGAGTTGTAGGGATTATGATTTCTGGATGTGTAAGCTCTGAAGGCACTAGAAAATTCGCTGAAAATTCAGGCATAAATCACGATAATTTTAACAATTTTGAAAATCTCCATCTCTCAAATGTCGGAGTTGGGACGTATCTGGGAGATGCAGATTCCAAAACTGACGAACTAGTTACTAGTGCAGTTAAACAATCCATCTTATCCGGAGTCAATGTTATAGATACTGCAATAAACTATCGTTTGCAAAAGGCTGAGCGCTCTGTTGGAAAGGCGATCTCTGAATTAATTGATGATGGGAAAATTACTCGTGATCAAATTTTCCTAAGTTCAAAAAATGGCTATGTTACAAATGATGCTGATGTTGAACTTGGCTTCTGGGAATATGTCAAAGAAGAGTATTCTCAAAAAGGCGTAATCAAAGAAGGTGATGTTACATCTGGATATCATTGCATGACTGTGCCATACCTTTCAGATCAATTAGATAGAAGCCTAAAAAATCTAAATGTTGAATGTGTTGATTTGATGTATCTTCATAATGGAATTGAAGGACAAATCAAAGATGTATCTAAAGAAAAGTTTCTAGAAAATTTAAAATTAGTTTTTGAATTATATGAGCAAAAAAGAAAAGAAGGAAAAATTAAATTCTATGGCATGGCTACATGGGAATGCTTCAGAGTTGCACCTGATAATCCTCAATATCTTTCACTGGAAGATGCTGTTAACATGGCAAAAGAAATTGCTGGAAATGATCATGGTTTTAGATTTGTTCAATTACCTTACAACATGAACTATGATCAGGCTCTACTTGCAAAAAATCAACCACTTGGAATTGAACATGTGTCTCTTTTAGAGGCCGCAGCGCGTTTGGGCATTGGCGTTTTTACTAGTGTTCCTTTCATGCAAGGACGATTACTGCAACCTGGGGTGATGCCTGAATTCGATAACCTAAAACCCTCTTTGCGTGCTTTGCAATTTATCCGCTCAACTCCTGGTGTTTTAGCTCCACTAGTAGGTCAGAAATCCCCTGAACACGTGTCTGAAAATCTTGAAATCCTAAACATTGCTCCGCTGTCTGAAGATGAATTTCTTGCATTGGTGAAAAAACTGACTTCATAGATTTTTTCATTGTTAGCCTCAAAATTCTGTACAAAGATAATAAATGAGTGAATTTTAGTTCACATAGTAATTTGTCTGCTAAAATTTATGATTATCTGAAAATCTGTGATTCTATATTTACAATTGACCCAAAAATTAGATTTGCAGGTGTAATCAATGAACGTGGTCGTTTAGTTGCTGGTGGCATGAAAGAAAATGTCGAACCTTTGGAAAGTGAAAAAGATGACGAAATGATTTTCATGGAGCTTGCATTGCGTGTTAAAATGAGAAAAGAGTTTGACAAACAACTTGGACCTGTTAACTTTGCAATGGCATCTCGTGAACGTGCACTGGCAATTAGTGTGATAATCAATGATGATATTTTGTATGTCGTATCAGAACCTGACACTGATTATGGTTCATTACCGAAAAAAATTCTCAAAATTGTCCAATCTTAAGTCTATTTCATTTCCATTTTTGGGACATTATGATCTTATTAATTAATTATAAAATTAAAAATTCTTTACATGCACTTTGATGAAAAATTAGATTCTGATTATTTGGCAATTTCTAAATTGACAAAAGAAATTGACAAAAGAAATTGGCTCTATTGTGCAAAAATCACTTGATCAAAGATGAGGTGATTTGACTCCTTCTGATATCCAACATATTTTAAAAATCACTTCTGATGTCACACATAAAATAAAATCGCAAACTCTGGAGTTGACAGTATGAATAACTGTGATGATGAACATTCTCCAATGTACAAAATAACCTACAAGCCAACTACCCTTAGCAACATTTCCAATGAATGGTTTGTTTGCGAGAAATGTTTTGGAAAAGAAGAATTTTTTGGCAAATCTAGCGAAATTGAATCAATTACTTCGTTGTGCAATTCCAGTAAGGTTAGGGTGAAACTTGATCATTCGTCCCCTGTGACTGAAATTATCTCAGAAACTCAAAAAACTCTATGATTCTTTGACTCTGATTTTTCTCTAGCTGAATCTATAAATAGAAATTAACTGTGAAAAATTTATGCCAGTAGATCCTGTATGTGGAATTGAACTTGATGAAGACTTGGCATTGATTCATGATCATGATGGGAAGAAATTCTATTTCTGTTGTAATGGCTGCAGAAAAATTTTCATCAAAAAACCCCGCAAGTACAAAAAGAACTAGATGGGAAAGGCTCCGCACATTCTACAAAATTTTGATTTTCCTGTGTCGTGTTTACAATAGGGACACCTTTCTTCTGATTTGGACTCTTTTGGAGTTCCAAACAATCTCTTAAAAATCTCATAATAGTGCATTGATTCTCTGCTTCTGATTATGACTTCATCCATTTTTTGCACTGTTAGTTTTTTCTCAACAAATTTTTCTTCGCCTATGATCGAATCAAACAAATTTGTTAACCCTGAAGTACCTGCTCCATCTTGCATTGGGGATT
>JACNFR010000068.1 GCA_014384555.1 Candidatus Nitrosopumilus sp.
CACCAAAAAAATTCTTGATGACTCAAATACATCTAAAATTGAAGAGAGTATGATGGCAGAAAAACAAAAAGATCATAATGTCGTTAATGGTATAACTTTACTTAACACATGTATGATATGCAATAATAAATTCAAACCAGTAAACAGCATGATTAATGAAACATCATGTACATTATGTTCAAAAAAATAGTTAGAAAAATACCTGAACTAAATACAGTTTAGATTGTTGCAGGACTCTTTTTTTGTGTCCATGCTTGTTCGTTGATTTGATGACACTTGCAATCAGATGCCTTTGTTTTGCAATTATCCTGATGTAATGGTTTTTTACATTTGTTGCATGTAGGATCTCTCCAACTTGCTTGATTTCCACAATTTGCACAGTACAAATTTAGTCTCTCCCAACATTGTAATCAATTATTGACTGATGGAATTGCAGTGATAAAGAATTTTTTAACATACATAGTTAGAACATACTATGATATAAGATACAAAAATTTCAAATTACAATCATTTTACATATCTGGGTAGGCAATTAGGTTTTTTTACAGATGGGCAAACTCATATCACTACGTTATTGATATTACATCAATTTTGCTTAAAGCGTATACTAAAGTAAAAATGCCCTGATACAAGAAAATGTGTGATTCTGTTAGATATCGTAAATCCCTCCATGTGGACTTTGTTGGTGACTTACTTTCAGATATTGATGTGTGCCGGGGGCGAGTTTCGAACTCGCGACCTCCAGATTATGAGTATTGCCTTAGTTGGAGAACCGTTAGAGTTTACCAAATTAACTGGCACTCTAACCAGGCTGAGCTACCCCGGCATGATATATGGCTAAAAATTTGAGAAATTAAATGATTCTAATTTTACTTTAAATCCTTCCAGGCTACGTTTTCATTTTTTACCCAAAGGAATTTCTTTTGTAATGCAGATGTGTACAATTTTTCCCATTCTGCCCCTACCTCGTCTGTCCATGCCTTGAAAACACGTGGATCAATGTAATTTCTTAGTGATGTCCCTATGTTGTAATCTTTGGTTTTTTCTGATAAATCAATTTGCAAGCCTAATTTTTCTAGTCTTTCTTTATGCTTTGCTTTTTGCTTTTTAATTTGCTCATTTAATGTCTTGACTCTTTTTACTTTGCTTTTCTTTTGAGTATCTGTTTTTGGTTCGCTTGATTCTACTTTTTTCAAAGTTTCTTGAGTCTTCTTCCAGATTTGTTCTTTTTCTACTTTTTTCAAAGTATCTCTTTTCTTTTGTAATGATTGTTCAAATGTTTTAGGAATCGTTCTTTTATGGTTACACATCATAGCAGCTTCAAGATTTGCCAATTTTGCATGGTATAGTTTCTCCGTCGCTGTTTTTCCTTTCATGTTATCATGTTTTACCAGATAATCTTTCACTACAGTTGTTGCTAGATATGTTCTGAATACTTTTGCAGTCAATCCTTTTACAATCTCTGAATAATATGCATTAACATGTCTGGATGTGATTCCATCAAATATGTCATCTTTTGGTTTTTTCTTTTCTACTAATTTTTTGAGATTTTCATGAAATTGTTTATCGTGGCCTTCGGCTTTCACTGTTTCTTGCCATCTTACACTGTCTTTACCTAGAAAATCAAATTCAATTGTATTTGGAGTAATTTTGATGTGCTCTTTTCTTAGGGTTGTTGCACCTACTGTATCGGCTTCCTCTGGATCCTTTTCGTCACCTACCCTCATTGCAGTCCTGTAAATTAGATAACATGCAGTAGCAATTTTTCTTTTCTTTTCATCTTTCATGTCTTTGACAATTCTGTCTTTAATTTTGTCAATTTCTTTTGCAAGCTTTACGGCTTTTTCATATTTCTCTTTGTCTCTGTCTTGTTTTAATCCCGCACTATCTGCAAGCCAAACATATTTTCTTTTTTGTGTCAAAAAGTCCATCCAGCTTGCTAACCACATTGAATCCTTGTCATGAATAATTTTCCCCCATTTCCCTTCTGGTACTTTGGCTTCTTTTCCAAGGTTTAATGTAACATCTTTTGCAGTAACTGGTGGTTTCCATTTGCCTCTAAGTGGATGTTCTCCTCTGCCGATGAAAATACCTGGGGGTTCTGCCATATAATTTCCAACTTCAACTTCTTTTCCATCCATGATGGCAATTCCGAATTTTGCTTTTAGTTTTTCCCGTAATTCTTTTCTTTTTACAGCAAGGGATTTCTTTTCTTCTTTAGTCATCATCTCCTTGAGGTCTTTTTCTTTGTCAACTATTTTGTAAGCATTTGAAAAATCAATATCTTCATATGATATTTTTTTAAATTTTGAATCTAAAGTTTTAGCAAAATCTGCGGTAAAATTTTTCTGAAAAACTTTGTCTTGGGCATATGGTGTATCTTTCTTTTTTGCCCATTGATACACCATCTCTTCTTGGTTCAAATCGAGATTAACTGCCTCGCCTTTGATCTTTATTTTGATTCCTTGAGCCTCATATGCAGGAGGAAACAAGATTCCATTGTGTTGTAGAGTTTTCCATTTCATATCATTTTACCATAAACTTGTGGACTTTGATGAAAACTCTATTTTATCTGTATATCAATTTAGCGTACAAGTACGATATCATCTCTGAAATAGCTCTTTACTCATGTATTTCTCAAATTCTAGGTCTGTTTTCATCTTTTTTGCCTCCATAAACATGGCTGCGTCAGTACCTACCACATATCGTGGTAACATTTCATCATCATGGATTGCCTTCATTACTACATCTGCGACCTGTGAAGGTGGAGTTCCCATCTCTACCATCATTTTTAGGCCTGCCAAAATATTATCCGTCAATTCCTTGTATTTAGGATCTGTCTTTGATTCTGCAACTTTCATTGAATTGAAAAAGTTTGTTTTGATAACTCCTGGTTCAATTAATGTAGTTTTGATTCCAAACTGACCAAGCTCATATCTTAGACATTCGCCTAATCCTTCTAATGCAAATTTTGAACTGATATAAGCTGGAGACCCTGGCAATCCCATTCGTCCTGCAACGGAACTAATATTAATTATATTTCCTGAATTTTGTTTTCTCATAATCGGTACCACTTCTTGAATAATTTTCACTACACTGAAAAAATTTGTCTCAAACTGTTTTCTAAAATCATCAACTGATACATCTTCAGTACATCCGAATTGACCATATCCTGCATTGTTAACTAGTACATCTAATCTTCCGCCATCCTCGACAACTTTTTTGATTGCAGAAATTACTGATTCTTCCTTATCAACATCTAATTCAATCACTTCAATTGGAAGATTCTCTTTTTTTGCAGCATGCTGTAATTCACCTGCTTTCTCCATATTTCTCATACTGGCAAATGTGTGATACCCGTCTCTTGCCAATGATAATGCTGTCTCTAGACCAATTCCTGATGAACTGCCGGTTACTAGAGCTACTTTTTCCATGTTGATTCTATATTCTTGTTATATTTATCCCATTTTGATTAATCATACTAGGGGCTTGTCCCCTTCGATAGGATCTATCAATTCTGTTTTTTCACCTGAATTGATCCTCTCCAAAATTTCTAATGCAGAGTGTTTGTGGAGATATTCATTATTGTTGCCACATCTGTAAGAGAATGTACATCTAGGACATCCTGATTCATTTTTGCAAGGACATTCTTTTACAATGGACATGCTTCGTTCCAGAGCTTTTTCAAATCTATCATAGAGTGCTTTACTTGCGCCACTTCCTCCAATTGCTCCATCATATATGAAAATCAAGCCTGAGGTGCCTAATGATATGCCTCCCAAATCTTGTGATACGCCTCCTGTGATCATATTGCTTCCTTCAATTACAACGTGTTCTGTTGCATGATATCCACTGGCTTCTGTATATTCTTCATCTTCTGATTCTTCCATTATTTTAAGAGGCCTTGGTGCATGAAATACAATTCCTTTTGTAACAAAATCATATTCTAACGGAGTATCAAGTTGAACTTTTTCTCCTTGAGTTATCTCTTGTCCTAATTCTATATTGACATAGCCGTATACCTTTTTTTCTATATGTAATTTACAAAATGCAACTTCTATACCATTTGCGTTTCTTCTCTCAAAGACTGTTTCAATGGTTGGCCATTCTTCTGTTAATGATTTTGTATAATATGGATAATCTCTTGGAATTCGTTCCAATTTTGCATAGTTATTTTTCGGATAATTGAATTCTTTGACTTTGTATCTAACCCCAGCTAGAAAATAAATTGCATCTTTGTGTAGTTCTTCTAATGCAATAGGCAATACTCTGTCGCCCACCTTTTTTCCATCTAAGAAAATATCTATTGATTTTCCAATTCCTCTTATGCTATAATCATTTAACATTGAATTAATTTTATCAAAATTTGGAATAATTCTATTGTTGAACTCTTTTAGATTATCATTAATGATATGATATTCAATAACTTCTTGATGTTCTTTTAATTCGTGTTTTGATATTGGTCTATCACATGCCATTGCCAACACTTGAAATTCTTCAACAAATGGGTTCTTGGGGTCGATGTATGTTTTTTCAATATCTTCAAAATAGTCATCAGGATGATTTTTGTAGTATTGTGATATGGGATCATTTCCTAATGCCAAAAATGCATATCCCCTCTGACCTTTTCTAGCTGCTCTTCCTATTCTTTGAATTAATCTATTTACTGGAATGGTGGATGATATGACACAATCCACATTGCCCACATCTATGCCTAATTCAAGCGTGGGAGTGCATGAAATTGCTTGTATACTATCATCCTTGAATTGTCTTTCAACTGATGCTCTATAATTTGCCATCAATCCTGCCCTGTGAACCTTGATATTCACTTTTTGTTTTTTTGCTTGTATTGCTAGTAATTCCGAATTTAGATGTGAGTTATTAAAAACCATAGTCTTGTGATTTTTCTGAGTTAATTTCTTTGTCAATTCTACCATTAGAGCCCTCTGTGTTCGTAGTGATGGAAACAACATTGCAAAATCGGTTTGTCCTTTTTTGCCAGATCCTTGAATCTTTTGCATCTTTTCCCCAAACAACTTTTGACAAAATTCTTTTGCATCATCAAGTGTGGCAGAAGCTGCTACAAACTGCAATTTATCGGTACAAATTCTCTTTAGTCTTTTAATGATATAATAAACATTTGTTCCAAAAATTCCTGAATATACATGAGCCTCATCTGTTACTAGAATTCTAGTTGATGCTAGCAATGATGAAAATTTTGTTTGATGCCACATATGATAATGTAGAACATCAAAATTTGTAATCAAAATATGAGGGGGATTGTCTATTATTTCCCTGCGTTCTTCTAGTTTTGTATCTCCATCAAAGACTTTGGTTTTAATTCCCATTCTTTCTGTAAATTTCTGAATTTTTGGGTATTGATCACGTGCTAGTGCTTTAGTTGGGTATACAAAAATTGCAAAGACATTGCCATCGATAGCATCTTTTTTTATTCTTTGAATTACGGGAATCAAAAATGCTTCTGTTTTTCCAGATGCAGTAGGTGCTTCAATTACCACATTTTCTCCAAATGTTATTTCCTCAATTGCGTCCTGTTGAAATTTGTAAAATTTCTCTATTTTCAATTCTTTAAGATGTTCAGTAATTGATTCATCTAGTCCTAAATCTTCTACTTTACAGCCCATTTTAGGCTCAGGATTACTCAAAACTTTGTACTGTGAGACATAGTCTTTTTTTGAATATAGAATTTCTTCTGTAATTTTGTCTGGCTTTTTATCACCAATCATTTCTTTAATTTCATTTTCTCCTCTGACTATGCCCTCATCTTTGAGCCCCTCAGATAGTCCTCCTTTGGTTACTAGCCCTTTATCAAATCTAGAAAGAAATTCAAGAAATACTTCATCGGCATTTTTTGAAAATTCCAAGAGATCTTCAATGCCGCATTTTTCACAGGATACATGCATTTTTTTATTGAATGTTTTTTGAATTTCTATTTTTGATTTACATTTAGGACAAGAGAACTTCAAGATCTATTTGATAAGAAATCATTGATGATTTATTGTTTGATAGGTATTATGCCCACGACATTATTAAGCTAGAAGAGAGTCTTGAATTTAAAATTGAAAAAAATAGAACTTAACAAAATTTACAATCAGAACTGTATTGAAGGGATGAAATTAATCCCTAAAAATAAAATTGATCTTGTAATTACTGATCCACCGTTTGCAATAAATTTCAAGGCCAAAAAGGCAAATTATAACAGAACTTCTTCTAGGGTGTTATCTGGATACAATGAAATTAAGCCTGAGGATTATTATGATTTTACATTTAATTGGATGAGTGAAGTTTTTAGAATTTTAAAGGATTCTGGCAGCATGTATATTTTTTCAGGTTGGAATAATCTCAAAGACATCTTACGTGCAATAGATGATGTTGGATTTACAACTGTGAATCATGTTATTTGGAAATATCAGTTTGGAGTAGTTACTAAAAGGAAATTTGTCACTTCTCACTATCACTGTCTTTATGTCTGTAAAGATGATAAGAAACGAAAATTTTTCCCCTTTTCTAGGTTCAAAAAAGATGAAAAAACAAAAGATGGTAGGAGTCTTCATTATAAGGATAAGGAAGATGTCTGGGACATTAAAAGAGAATATTGGACAGGTGATGAGAAAACTCCTACTAAACTTCCTGCAGAAATTATTGAAAAATTATTGGAATATTCTAGTGAAAAAAATGATTTGATATTTGATCCATTCCTTGGTTCTGGTCAAGTTGCAGTAGTCAGCAAGTCTCTAAAAAGAAAATTCCTTGGTTTTGAAATAGTTCCAGACTATTACAAATTTGCAAAAAAACGACTAGATACAGATACCTATAGAATCAAAAAATCCAAATAGATTATTCTTTTTTTTCAGATTCATCAGTTCTTTTTTGACCAATTTTTGATGCAATACTTTCTCTTATTTCATCATCTGTTTTGCCTTCTGTTTTCACTCCGGCTGATTTTGCAATCATCTCTAACTTTTCTCGTTCTGTTTCTACAGGTCCTGAAATTTTTGGGACCTCGTCTGTAACGTCTTTTATTTGCTCTTGGATTTCATTTTTGGCTTTGTTGTATTCATTTACTGCTTTACCCATTTTTCTTGCAGCACCAGGGAGTTTACCTGTACCTAAAATCAAAACTAGTGCAACAAAAATTATGATCATCCATTCACTACCTCCAATGTTTAGTGAGTAATCAATCATGATCTGATATTATCTAATTTGAAATTAAACGTAATGTCGAAATTTGTGCCTAAACTAGTAATTCGCTATTGAATATCATGAATGAGAAAGAGTTATTGATTTAAATAAATTCAGAACTGATAATTTTTATGAAAAAAATAGAAGCAATCGTTCAATCCGATGCAAAAGATGCAGTGATTGCTGCAATTAAAAAGATCGGGGTTGGCGGTGTAACTGTTCATCAAGTTCAAGGACAAGGCGCACAAGATCCTCCTCTAGTTGGACAATATTTCAGTAGGGATATGATCATCTGTGTTGTAGATGATCCTAAACTGGATGATGTGATAAATGCAATTGCAAATGTTGCTTGCACTGGAACTAAAGGTGATGGCAAAGTCTTTGTAACTGATATAGTTGATGCACTTGATATCTGCACCAAAAAACGTGGAACAATGGATATCTAATTTGAGATTCTCTGTGGTTCTAGTTTCTTTCTAACTGTTATTGCAAATAGTGCAATCACAATTCCTATAATACAAAACACGACATATGGTGTTTCATTCCCAAATGATTGTGTAATTGGACCTCCAATAGTTGGTCCTATTGCCCAACCCATACCAAAAATAGTTTCATATGCCCCAATAATTTTCCCTGAGATTTCTCTTCGTGTTTTACTCAAAATAATCTCTAAAGTTAATGGGAAAAATATGCTAAATCCAAATCCCATTAAAACTAGAGCTATTCCAAAAGTTATGATTGAATCTGCAACAACCGATACTGCTAATCCTGCTGATACTGCAATAGTTCCTGCAATCAAAGTTTGGCTTGTCCTTCGTGCAAACTTCCCCACTAGTGCTAGAGATACAACTCTTGATATTCCAAAAACAAAATACAATAACAAAATATCTGTAGCAGACATTCCGTTATCATTGAGAAATGCTGGATAAATTGTGAGGATTATTCCAAAAGAAGATGTACAAAAAATCAATAATATGATTACTTCGGGAAATCGTTTCATTTCCTTGATGGATGAAAATGAAAATCGCTCGTGGTGTTTTTTTACTCTTTTTCTTGAGGCTAAAAGTGAAGAAATTATTGCAGCTGCAAGAATAAAAGCTGCAATTTGGAACAGAATTCTATATGTTACATCTAGGCCTTCTAGCAATACTGAACCCAGTAGTGGCCCTACCATGAATCCAATCACAAAAAACATTGTAAACCATGAGATGTGTTTTACTCTGTTTTGTTCAGAACTTTCATTTGAAATAATTGCCTCACATGGAGGCCAAAAAAATGCATGTGCTACACCTGTCATTATTCTAAATCCCATAATTTCTGGAACTGATTGTGCAATTGATAGAAGATAAATTGATGCAGAATTAATGGCAACACCAACTGTTAGCAAATATCCATTGTTGATTCTATCTAGTAAAATTCCTACAAAAAGTGGAATGAACATGTAAGGGATAAAATTTGTTAATCCGATTAATCCTAATTCCGAATACGTTGCACCGATGACATTTTTTGCAAATACTGGTAAAATTGGTCCGTGTAATCCATATGAAATGCCGATGATTAAGCCTGTGATGTTGACAAGTATGAGAACTCTATTCATTTGTATGCGGCAACCATTATTGCCCCACCCATAAGATCTTTCTCAAACTCTATTCTTGAAAATTTTTCTAAGATTAACTGTTCTAGTTTTTTGTTTTTTGGCCATCTCTTGTATGTTCCATATAGAGTACCAAACTTTAATCCCAATCTTCCACCTGCTGCAAATGCAAGAATTGGTAAAATGCATCTGAGATAAAATGAAACACCAGCTCTGAAAAATGCTTCATCTGGTTTTCCTAAATCTACAATTACAAATCTTCCATCTTTTTTCAACACTCTGTGAATTTCAGATATTGCAATTCTCAAATTAATTGCATCTCTCAAAGAATAACCACACAACACTGCATCAAACTCTTCATCTCTAAATGGAATATGTTCAAAAACACCGTTTGCCATATCTGGCGTTTTCTCAAAAAATGTGCCTGTATTTTTTAACATTGGTACGAGTGGATCATATAGTGTGATTGATATTTTCCCATCAGTTAACTTCATTGCAGTTTTTGACATGTTTCCAAAACCAGAACCTGCATCTAGAATTTTATTTCCAGGAAACACTCTTTGTGAAATTCCACGAATTCGATGTTCTTTATCTTTGCCTAGTGAAATAATAGAATTAACTTTATCATAAATTGGAATGATCTCTCGGAGTACTTCCATTACTTCTCCCCAGTAACTTCCTAAACCCATAATCTATCGTCTCAGTGTGCTTATTTGAATAGTTTTCAAATCAAAATTTCTATTATGCGGCAAATTTTGATGCGTTTTGAGAATAATTTTGTAAATCTGACTCTGAAACTTTTTCAAAGATTTTGGCTTTTGATGTAATCTTTGCCATTTTCACATTATTGATTCCATCTTTTGCTTCTGCTTTAAGATTAATTGCTGCTATAGCTAATGCTGCTGCATCATCTAAGCTCAAATCCTCTTTGTAATGTTTTTCTAAAAATTCATTTACATCATCAGAACCTGCACCAATTGCTACTGCTGCAAATTGAACATATGTTCCACTTGGATCTGTCACATAGATTGATTCACCTTTTTGATCAATTCCTGCAATAATCATGGAAACACCATTTGGACGTACTCCGCCATATTGTGTAAATTGATGAGCTTGATCTGCTAGATATTTTGCAACTGTTGCAACTTCAACAGATTCATCATAGGTCATTCTATTTCCTTGTGAGAAAAATCTTGCACCGTCAACTTGAACACGAGCATCTGGAATGTAGCCTGCTGCTGCCACTCCTATGTGATAATCTACTTGAAAAATTTTCTGAGTAATATTACTAGTTTGCAATGTACGAGGCTTCTCCTCAACTGCCATGATTACTCCTTCTTTAGTACTAATTCCAATAGCTAGAGTTCCTCTTTTTACAGTCTCAATGGCATATTCGACTTGATATATTCTGCCGTCAGGTGAATACATTGTAGGGGTCATATCATAACCTCTTGATGCCATCATAATATCACGAGTCTACTCTCAGTCAATTTAAGGGTAATTGTCTTGCCTGAATATGGAAGAGATCTGGAAATAGGGTTTTAAGCAAAATTGTATAAATTAATTCAAGAAATATGTCTAATCAACTCCTCGAATTCAAAGAAATCATCAAGTCTAAACAAAATCCAGGACAAAGGAAAACAGACAAACAAACTAGGAAGCTTTTGTTGTATTTGTTTACTAGTACTAGAGGTGGTTTTACCCGATTACGAATAATCATTCATCTTCTAGACCAATCATATAACACACACCAATTGGCAAAAGAACTTGATCTTGACTACAAGGCAATTCAACATCATATGAAAGTCCTTGAGAAAAATAATATGGTTTTAAAAATTGGTGAAAAATATGGTGCAATCTTTCATCTTTCAAATTTCCTTGAGATGAATATTGGTGCACTTGCTGAAGCAATTGACAAATTAGATAGAAAGATGAATCACACCAAAGTCTATCTATGACAATTCTGAATCTGCGATCTGATATTTTGAACTAAACTTAATATAATATGCACCGTTTTCAAAATCATCTTGGTCAAAAACGATCCGTTTGCAAATGCAACTAAGCAAGTTAATGATGCATGTGATATTATCGGAATCAAAGACAAAGAATTACGTGAATATTTGGCAATGCCAAATAAAATGATGAGAGTAAAAATTCCAGTAAAAATGGATAATGGTAAAATTAGAATTTTCACAGGTTTTAGAAGTCAACATAACAATGACCGAGGTCCATACAAAGGAGGTATTCGTTACTTTAATCCAGAAGGCGGGGTTGAATACATGGAACGCGAAGTCATGGCACTTTCTTCATGGATGACCTGGAAATGTGCGATTGTAGATATTCCTCTTGGTGGAGGTAAAGGTGCAATCTATGTCAATCCAAAAACTGAGAAACTTAGTGATGGTGAAATGGAGAGACTAACACGACATTTTACATACAAAATTTCTGAAATTATTGGACCTGAAAAAGATATTCCAGCACCAGATGTTTACACGACCGGTAGAGAGATGGCCCAAATTATGGATACATTTAGCAAACTTAACGGTAACAAATATTCTCCAGGTGTAATTACTGGAAAACCTATTTCGGCAGGTGGTTCACTTGCAAGAAATGTTGCAACCGGACTTGGTGCAGCATACACTGTAAGAGAAGCTGCAAAAGCAATTAAACTTAATCTTAAAGGAGCAAAAGTTGTCTTACAAGGATTCGGAAATGCATCAACATTTGCAGGAGAATATCTTGAAAAAATGGGTGCTAAAGTAATTGCAGTAAGTGACTCTAAAGGTTCTATTTCAATTCCAAAAGGCGCAAAGGTAAGTAAAATCTTAGAACATAAAGAAAAGAAAGGTTCTGTTGTAGGATTTCCTGGAAGTAAAAAAATCTCAACTGAAGAACTACTTACAACAAAATGTGATGTTCTAGTTCCAGGTGCATTAGAGAATCAAATCAATGCAAAAATTGCAAATAAACTTCAATGTAAAATTATTGCAGAAGCTGCAAATGGCCCCACTCTACCTGAAGCAGATCCAATTATCTTCAAAAAGAAAATTTTAGTTATTCCTGATATTTTAGCAAACTCTGGTGGTGTATGTATTTCATACTTGGAATGGGTACAAAACAATTCTGGTTACTATTGGACTTTTGATGAGGTTGCAAACAAGATGGAGAAAAACATCACAAAGGGATTTAAAGATGCATATGAACTCAGTAAAAAACACAAAATTGACATGAGAAAAGCAACTATGGTTTTAGCTGTTGAAAGAGTACTTGAGGCCTTTAACCAAAAAGGCATTTGGCCATAATCTTAGGCTAGATAAGACTCGTAACTTACTAATTGTTCAACACACATTATTTTCCCTTTCGTAATTACACGTAATTTTCTTTTGAAAGTGAGATCCACTTTTGTTCTTCTTTGCAACAACTGAATTGTTTTCCCAGTTAATGTTCTGCCTTTTCTATCTCTGTCAAAAAGAATGATCAGTCTTTCATATTTTGCAACAGAATCTGCAAAATCTACCATCCCTGAAAATTTATGAAATTCTAAAATTTTACCTGTAAAACCTAATTTTTTTAGTGCGTTGGAATCTCGTTTTCCTTCAACTATTACGACCCCATTCTCTATGACATTTAATTGAAAAATAAATTCTTTCAATTCTAAAATTTCTTGTTCTGATACTAACATGATCTATGATTATTTCTAACATATTAAAACAGAGCATATTTTTACTTCCAAATAATTAATTGAGTAAGATGAAAACTGAATTAGAAATTGCAGAATATCGAAAAATAATTGAAGAAAGACTGGTAAAATCTGAATCTATGGATGCCATGAAATACTATCAAGGCGTACTCCGAAGTCTTGAGTGGGTAGTAACAGGACTAGATGTCTAAAAAATGTCAAATGTATTACTTGTGCAAAATACACACATAGAAGGTTCTGGATACCTCGGTGAACTTTTACAAAACGATGGATTTGAAATAACATCAGTAAATGCAAAACATGAAAAGTTACCTGAAAAAGATTTTTCTCTAGTTGTAATTTTAGGTGCACCTGAAAGTGCAAATGATGATTTACCTTATCTTCAAGCAGAACAACAACTGATCAAAAATTCTGTTGAAAAGAACATTCCTGTACTTGGAATTTGTTTAGGTTCTCAATTAATTGCAAAAACATTTGGTGCTAAAGTGTATAGTGGACCAAAAAAAGAGATTGGCTTTTACAATGATTTGAAAGTCTCTGATGATTCTCAATTTTTTTCAGGTTTTCAAAATCCTTTTACTGTATTTCATTGGCATGGGGATACCTTTGATTTGCCTGATGGTGCTACAAGATTAGCCTCATCTGAGCATTATCCAAATCAGGCATTCCAATACAAGAGTGCAGTTGGTCTACAATTTCATTTGGAGGTAAATGAGGAGATGGTGAATTTGTGGCTTGACAATACTGAAGATAAATTACAAAAAATACCCTACATCGATCCAAAAAAAATTCGTTTAGAAATTAATGAAAATATTTCAATTGTAAAATCAAATATGAAGAATTTTTACAATAATTTCAAATCTTCATTCAACCTTTGACCAAAGTTTAATATAGTTAATTCTAATTTCATCGATCGAACGATGGCTGCTGTAAAGAAAATTTTTGAAGAAATCATTCAAACAGATCACAAAGTCATCACTGAAGAAACTTCCAAATCTATTCTCAAAACTTATGGTGTTAAAGTTCCACCTTATGCACTTGCTACTTCTGCAGCTGATGCAGTAAAACAAGCAAAAAAAATTGGATTTCCTCTTGTAATGAAAGTTGTATCTCCACAAATTTTACACAAAACTGATGTTGGTGGTGTTAAAGTTGGAATTGACAATGTTGCTGATGTTAAAAAAACTTTCAATGATATGTATGGTCGTTTATCTAAAAAGAAAGGTGTTGAAGTTAAAGGAATTCTTTTGGAAAAGATGGTTCCAAAAGGCGTTGAACTAATTGTAGGTATTCAAAATGATCCACAATTTGGCCCAATGATTATGGCTGGGTTAGGTGGTGTAATGACAGAAGTTTTCAAAGATGTTGCATTTAGAATGCTACCAATCACAACATCTGATGCAAAATCAATGATAAACGAACTCAAAGGTTCTAAACTTCTCAAAGGTTTCAGAGGAAGTGAACCAGTTGACCTAAACATGGTTGCCAAAATGTTGGTAAATATTGGAAAATTAGGCGTAGAAAATGCAGATTACATTAACAGTATTGATTTCAATCCTGTCATTGTTTATCCAAAAACACATTTTGTAGTTGACGCAAAAATTATTCTAAATAATAAATTGAAAAAGAATTCAATCTCAAAAGATAAACCAAATATTGCATCCATGGAGACTTTCTTTACGCCAAAATCTGTTGCACTTGTTGGTGCATCTGCAACACCTGGTAAAATCGGTAATTCTGTATTGGATGCACTTGGAAAACAAGATTACAAAGGCAAAGTATTTCCAATTAATCCTAAACAAGAATCCATCCTTGGAATCAAATGTTATCCATCATTAGATGCAATTACAGAAAAAGTTGATTTGGTTGTTGTTTGTATTGATCTTTCATTATGTGGACCAATCATGAAGACATGTGCAAAGAAAGGAATCCACAATGTTGTAATTGTTTCAGGTGGTGGTAAGGAGCTTGGTGGTGATAGAGCCGCTATGGAAGCTGAAGTTAAAGAATTATCAATAAAACACAAAATTCGTGTAGTTGGTCCTAATTGTATTGGAATGTTTAATGCAGCAAATCGTCTTGATTGTGCATTCCAAGGACAAGAAAGAATGGTACGTTCAAAATTAGGAAATGTTGCATTTTTCTCCCAAAGTGGAACGATGGGAATTAGTATGTTGGAAAGTGCTGATTTGTTTGGTTTATCAAAAATGATTA
>JACNFR010000075.1:0-11344 GCA_014384555.1 Candidatus Nitrosopumilus sp.
CAAATGTGGAAAATACAATAACACATGTAGTTCTAAATACTGCAAAAGAAGATTTCAGATTATCATAGTGAAGAAAGATGAATAAGTTCAGTATTTTTATAATTACAATAATTATTTTTGGAGGAATCCAAGTAGCAAATGCTCAAAACGAAAATCCCGATAGAGTGTTAAAAGTCACAGATGAAGAAAAGATCATTCTTTTTTCAGGTTTTTCAATTGCAGTAATTGGACTTTTTTTGTATCTGGCTAGAGACATAATTTTACGAAGGAAAACATCGTATGATAAAGAAGAATTAGAATCAAAAAAAGACAAGACGTTTGAAAAATATCATTCTGATTGGGGGGATGATTATGAAGAACTTGGACATAGAAGCAACACAAAAGAAGACAAAGAATTCAGAGAAGCCCTAAACAATGATGAACTGCCAAATTATTATGAAATTATCGGAGTTACAAAAGATGCAACACCTGAAGAAATTAAAAAGAAATTCAGAGAACTTGCAAAAAAAGTTCATCCAGATAAAACAAAAGAAGATTCTGAAGAAGAAATGACTGAACTTAACAAAGCATATGAAGTATTATCAGATAAAGAACTCAGAGAAAAATATGACAGATACTTTAAAGTCAATTAAATGGATTTTATTTTAACAATGATCATACTAAGTTCAATAGATGTAGGAGTCTGAACACTGTTTGTAAGATTAGTGAAAATTTCAACAGTGAGGGGTTTACCATCAGAATCAATTTGAGTTGTGATTTTAAGTTCACCAAATTCAGTATTGGGACCAAGCATTTTCTTTGTCAATAGAGGAACTATAGAAAGATCATCTATCACACACTTCATTTTAAATGCAAATTTATCTGAAAAATATACACCGCCACGAGTTGTGGGTTCATTTACAGGGATAGGAGAATTGATAATAGATGTACTTGAGATTGGATAAGTTTGATTATTCAAAAACAGTGTGAAGTTTTGAGAATTTTTCTCAGTAAATGCCATCAAAGTTTCCAACAGATCCACATTAAATGACATACAAAAAGTTCCAAACAATAATTCTATTGAATCTTTCTAACAGTCAGAAAAATTTACAAGTAATTCAAAGTACAGAGATCATCTTTAAAAACCAGAATTTAGATCATTTGGTATTGCAACAATTTGCAAATACTCATTCAATGAGAAATGAAATTCTCAGTTTAATGGTAGAAGCAGGGTTAGACGATGACTGCTATGTTGAGATGTTAGATTATACCATAGACCTATTTGAGAGTCAAGGCCTAGGTACAGAATATTATGGATATCACAACATCAACCATGAATTAGAAGTAACATATGTGTCACTTTTAGCAGTAAAACAAAAGAAAATTGAATTCACAAATGAAGATATAAAGTACCTATACGTTTCAGCATTATTTCATGATTTTGATCCTCAAAAAAGTGTAGACAAACCTCATGAAGAAAGCGTTCTAAAATTCATTTCAATGGATAAAAAACTTCGTCAGTTAATTAATGAAGCAAATTTGGATTTGGAAATAATCAAGATTTTAATTTTAAGAACAACATATCCATGGAGTGGAAAGTTAAAAGAAAATGCAGAGCAACAGATCAGACAATGTTTTGAGAAATCAGATTTAACAAGAAACAACTTATCATATCAAGAGCATATCATGGAGATGGGATGGTATCTATCAGTAGTAGACAGAATAAGTGGTTATGCGTTAGGAGATTTTGCAAAAGCTATGCAAATGGCAAAAATGAATGCACATGCATTGGCATGGAGACCATCACTAATTGTAAGAAGTGCAGTCGCATATTTTGAGGAATTGTTAAACAAAGAAACAGATATGGTAAAAGGAATTCTAAAAATACTTCCCAAAGAAATGAGAAAAAATTTCTTTGATACAGTTTTATCATTTATGAAGATCAGGCAACAAGAAATTACAATACAAGCAGACCATTCATATGAAAATCTAAAACTAGTTCCAACAATAGAGTCAATGGGAACTAGACAAGATCCAAAATTTATCAAAACACTATATGAAATATTTATGGAGTTGCCTACACCGTTACAATTTGAAAAAGAAAATTTTGAAAAATCCGTTAAAAACCCACAAGTAATTATCAACACATTAAGATTGAATGGCAAAGATGGTGAAATTATAGGATTTTCCAAAGGTGGACCTTTAGAGAATTACAAATTACGTGAGGAGATTAGAGATGAAAACTATGGTTTAGGAAACACCGTATTTTTGGAACCATTGGCACTTAAAATGGGTTATTGGGGATTAAAAGGAGGGAGTGAAATGCGTCATATGTTCATCATGCAATCACATTCTATGAAATTCAAATACATGACTAGTTTTGCCTTACGAGATGTAATTAATTCAAGAATAGATAAAGAACAAGCAGAATTTGTCACACTGTTTGATCCTGAAAGATGGGACTATTATAGAATCAAAATTTAGTAAAATTTTAAAGAAATCAGAGTAATGTAAGAAAATCTCATGCAGAAAGGCTTTTGTAACTAAAAAATGTCCAAAAAATCGTGTTAGGTAAGGGCATAGGACTGTTAGTTATATTGATAATTGTATCTAGCGTTACACCAGTATTTGCATTAACAGAATTAGAAAGAGCATCTGTCAGTGAACCAAGATTAGAAACATCATTTGGGGCTGCAATAGGGAACGACATTAACATAGATCAACAAATTCAAATTTCTGCAGACATTACAAACCATCAAAGCAGATCACAAAATTTTGTGTATTTTGTTCAAATTAAAAATGATGCAGATATGGTTGTATCATTAGGATGGATCAGCGGTCAATTAAATCCAGAACAAAAATTAAATCCTTCACTATCATGGACACCAAAGATTCCAGGAAAATTCGAAGTGGAAATTTTTATCTGGGGAGGAATTGCAAATCACAATGCATTAACAGAATCTGACAGTATACAGATCAGCGTAAGTTAAAATTTTATCAAAAAAAGATCTAATTATTTAATTAATTCGAATGATTTGTTCCCAAATTGATCAAAAATATCTCCGATACGAAAAAAATTGGTCTGGAACACAAAAAATAGGATCGGAGATTTGTCTAATAGTGAAAAAAGTTCAACAAGTTCTCGCTAATATTACCTTGAGCCTAATGAAGTTATGACAATAGGATATTGTGTAAAGTGTCGAGACAAACGAGAAATCGGCGGCCCTAAACCATACACCATGAAAAATGGTAAACCTGCAATCAAAGGCACATGCCCAACATGCAGTACAGCCATTTTTAGAATAGGCAGAGGATAAACTTCTCACTAGAGAAATTTAATACTGCCATTCATCAGTAAGGCCATTCCATAGCGAACGCATTGGGGATGGATCTTTTTCTATTTCTTCAGTAATTCTATTTTTTAGCACGAAGAAAAAATTTTCCAAAGCATCAATGCCACCATCAGCAAATAACTCATGGCCAATCTCAGTAATGCGTTTGTGTTTATCAGATAATTCTACAGAGTCAGGATTCTGAAGACAAAAAGTCATCAAATCAATCAATTCTTCTTCCAACATGAAATCCATTGTAAAATATTGAAATACAGTTAGATTTAGGTATTCAGATCAAAAAGAAAAAAGAGATTATTTTAGACGTCGGTAAATCTCTTTGAACTCACATGACAGGTTATATGACATGTTTAGTAGATGAGCAAGCTGATTCATCGACGTCTTATCACGTCCTAATTGTCTTAACAAAGTCAAAGCTTTCTGAGGAGAGCTTGTCGACAAAGGACTCTGACCAGACCATGTTTTAAAAGCATCTTCAACATCTAAACTGAAATTCAAAACAAATTCTTTCCAGTTAGGCATCACATCAAGAGCTTTTTCACTTAGAAGAACTTGAGACAATTCACGAAATTCATTTTTTCGGTCTAGGTATAGCATATCCAAAGCTTGTTGAATTTTCTCAGGTCTATATTCTTCAGCGTTTAACATGTACATTCCAGCAATACTCATACAATACTATACTCTACATCAATGATAAGTTAGATAGATGATTATCTGAAAGTTTGTTAAATAAAATTGAAAAAAATTTACAGATGTTAAGATCTTAAAAAAGAAAAAAGATCTTATTGGAATGGGTCAATAAATGGACAGTTTACAATATGGTCACTATCCATTGGACGCGCAATGCCAATGTCGATCAAACCAGCTTCCCTGTATGCGTTCATATCATCAATGGTTTCTAATAATTGTGCATTTTCAGAGTCAGTCCAACCAATCATAAAGATTCTCCACATTGGAGAATAATTAGCATCACCAGGAGCTCCGGCTGCAATTCCAGGTTGGAATCCTAATGGACCAGTACCTGATAAACCATTTTTGAACTGATACAAGTCTACTGCTGCTGAATTTGCAATCAAGCTTGCAGATGTTGGTGAACTTACAACACCCATCATTCCGGCAGGACCACTTGGAGTAGCATCTGTTACAATGTAATAGATTGTTCTACCATCTGGGCCCCATCCACGATGAGCTATGAAAGTTACATTCATCTCTTCTGTATCGATATCAAGAACTTGACCACCGCCATAAGGTGTAGTATCAGTTAAATCTACATCTTTGACCATCATCTGACCTTCAGGCCAAATAATTTGAGGCATATTCAAAACTACATCAATTTCTGTTAATGTAATTTCATTATTCTCAGCCGCCTCCATAACCATTGCTTCTGAATCAAGCACTCTTGGAGATGCACCATCATTCCACATTACGTGAACATGAGAAGTCAATGCACTATACACATCTGCTTGTGCAGGAGTACTAGTGAACACTTGACCTTGATATCCGTGTATACCATCGCCTTCAATGCCGTTGGTAAACAAGTATACTGTTGAAAGTGCGTCTTCAGGAGCGTTCTTCAATAATGGAGCAAGTTCTACTTGCCATCCTTGATTTGCGGTAATTATGTCTGCATGTGTTGGATCACTAGAATCAGTGATGATATAGAAAACATCTTCACCGTCATAGTATCCTTGATGCATTGGAATTGTTGCTGGAACATTTGCTCTTGATAATCTAAGTACAGAACCCAAGTCTGCTTCAGTTTCGTCCATGGTTTCTTTTTCCATCATGGTTTCTCCCATGGTTTCTTTTTCCATCATGGTTTCTTCAACTGGAGCTACAGGAGCGACTGGAACTTTTCCTGCTTCCCAAGCAGATTTACCACCTGGAATTTCAGAACATAGTTGTACTCCACAGATACCAGTACTAGAACCATATTGTGATGTTCCAGTACCTTTGCTTTTTAGGGCCTCAGCATCTGAGAAATAATCTGTCGTCATACCTGCTGTAAACAAGGGTAAAATTGCAAGAAGTGCAATGTATCTTAGACTCTTGTTCATGAGTAAAAAACTATGATTTTTGTTTAAAAGAATTTGTCCAAATCAGACAAAATTATGCAAGTTCTGAAAATCTGTTTCCCACATAATCCCAATTAACGACATTCCACCAAGATTCAACATAAGCAGGTCTCTTGTTTTGGTATTTCAAATAATATGCATGCTCCCAAACATCTAAACCAAGTAATGGAAATTTTCCTAACGTCCAAGGACTAGTTTGGTTTTCAGTTGTAATGATTTCTATTTTATGATATGTAGAATTGAAAACTAACCAACACCAACCACTACCTTGAATATTGATTGCTTTTTCAGAAAAAACTTTTTTAAAATTCTCAAAATTATCAAAATATACATCAATTTGATCTTCTAATTGGCCAGTAGGTGTTCTATCACTATTAGGAGTCATGGTTTCCCAAAACAATCTATGATTTTCAAAACCACCGCCAAAAAAGTTAATTGCACTTCTTCCAGATTCCGGAATTGATTTTAAATCAGAGAGTACAGACGAGATGTATTGGGGATGTGATGCACTTCCAACATCTGCAAGAGATTTGTTTAATCCATCAACATATGCCTGATGATGTTTTTGATGATGAATTTTCATTGTTTCTGTATCAAGAAATGGTTCTAGTTCATCATATCCATAAGGTAATCGTGGAAGTTCGTATTGAACCATGAATCAAAGTAGTATAATCCACATATATTCTTCAAGTGCAAAGAATGATAAATCTTGAGTAATTACCTACAATATGAGAAAATTAGGAACCATTGATTTAGAAATTTTACATTTAGCAATTAATGAAAACGGCACGTTTAATGAAAACAATCTAGAAAATTCAAAATTAAAAAGGTTAGGAGTTGGAAAATTATTAGACTCTCTTGCAACATTAAAAGACAGAAAAATGATATCACTGAATAGTGATGGGTCATTTACAATCACAGAATTAGCAAGAGAGATTTTGTGGAGCAATAAAATTCCAACATGGGCAAGAATCTTACGATTATTGCAAATCAAATCATGCAATATAATTCAAGTTGAAGACATTTTGAAAATATCAAAAAAAGAATTAGATATAGAAATTGAAAAACTAAGAAAAAATCAATTCGTATTAATGTCACCTCAAAGACTAGATGAAAAATTAATCAAAGTGTATGAAATTCTCCCTGAAGGTATTGAAGCAATAGATAGAGTAGAAACAGACGGGTTTGAAAATACAAAATTTAGAGAACCAAAGCCAGAAGTAGAAATACTAAGCATCGTAGACGAAATTGGAAAAGAAATTCAAGATTCTCAATTAGAACAAACAAAAAAAGATTCCATCAGTAAGAAATTATCAAATCTAAAAGATAAATTAGAAATTTAATTATTTTGAACGAACCTTATCTTGAATCTGAGCAAGAATGAGTTCTGCTTTGTCTTTATTCTCATAGTTATCTTTTGACTCATCCATGATTTCATCGATCTCATAGCTCTTATCCACCAAGACATCAGCCACATGATCATCCAAAGTTCCGTTTCCAATCAAATAATATGCAAATACAGTATTTTTTTGACCAATTCTATGGAGTCTATCTTCAGCTTGTCTGTGAATTGCAGGACTCCAATCTAATTCTGCAAAGATAACATATTTTGCCCTAGTCAAATTAATACCGACATTTCCAGCACGAATACCTGCAATCATTAGCTTTGATTCACCTCTTTGGAATTTGTCTATCTCACTTTGACGTGTTGAATCAGTTTGCCCACCAATAATGGAAACCGGGGAGAACTCTTGAAGATTGTCATGAAGTAATCTGTGAATAACTTTATGGTGGCAAAATACAACCACACTTTCTTCAATTTCCATGATGTTTTTAACAAAATTGATCACGTGAGGAACTTTTGCAATACCTGCAATTTGTCTTTCACTTTGAATTGCCCTATGATATGAGGCAGATTTTGAGAATTCAGTTTCAGCATCTTTCTGTTCTGCTTCAACTTTTGTCCAAATTTTATCCAACTCTTCTAGATAGTAATCAGTATCTGCTGCAATAACTTCCTTGTAACGAACTTTATCTTTGAGCTCTTTCAGCACATCAGATTTTTTCCTTCTAAGCATCACGTGTTTTTGTAATTCATTCCTAAGAGAGGCACGCTTGTTTTCCAAAACAATAGCTTTACCTTTGTCATTGACATAACAAAAATATTCACAGAATTCTTTAAAGCTTCCAAGTAATCCAGGTTTTATGATATCAATGATCGGCCAAATTTCTGAGCCGCGATTATAAATTGGAGTTCCAGATAATCCAATTCGATACAAAATAGATGGAAGCGCTGCTAATTTTTTTACTGCTTTGTATTTTTGAGTTGTTTTTGATCTCAAATTATGTACCTCATCACAGACTATTGTCTTAAGACCAATTTTTGATAAATCATCATTTCTTTTGAAAAGTAATTCATAATTAATTATGTAAATATCAGTTTTTGGAAGTTCATGTGATTTTCCAGTTCGAATAATGGTAACACTTGGAGAATCAGATTCAATAATTCTTCCATTCCTGCTTTTCTTTTTTAAGAATTTTGCAATTTCTCGCTCCCAATTATTCAGCGTAACAAGTGGTGCTACAACAAGAAGTGGAAATGTTTGTTTTTCAGTTGCAGCATAAGATAATGTTTGTACAGTTTTCCCAAGACCCATTTCATCAGCAAGAAGTGCATTGCCTGAAGATTTCATCAAAAAGTCTAATCCTTCTTTTTGGAAATTAAGCAGTTTCCCTCGGAATTGATCTCCTGCTTTTGCTCGTTTTAGTTTTAGTTTGACTGGAGGTAAAGTAGGTTTTGGAGCATATGTTTTTACGATTTTTCTCTGCCAGACAGTTTTTGATAAAATTTCAAGAGGATATCTATCCATGATTAATTTTAGTTGTTTTACAGTTTCAGTATTATCGGGAATAATAATTTCATTAACATTTTCCCCATACCAAGCCTCAGCAACAAGTCTAGAGATCATGCCAACTGCACGATCACCTGTGACTTTCCAGCTCCAGATTTTAGAGTATTTGTCAAGGACATACTCTAATGTACCGATGTTTTCTAGTGATGTCTCCATAATTTGTGGACAGAAAGTTTTTTTGCCTTATGAATCTTCATATTTTTCTCGATCACTAAAAAAGAAATTAAAAATCCCCAAGAGTTAAAATATGATACTAGTTTCAACTTTTAGGGAAAATTTTCATGATAGATCTTTAGGCTCAAATTTAAAAGAATTGAAAATTTTGAACAAATTCAAACATAGAAAGAAATCATAAAAGTTCAAAAATACCCGATTTTAACAGATTATCAAAATTTTAAAAAATCAAAACTTTCAATATCAATATAGGTTTAAAATTCATTAAACTTTAGACGTGGTGTGGAATTTATTCAAAATGAACAACCAGACATAAAAAAACCAATCATAATTGCAGCAATGCAAGATATGGGAAATGTTGGAAGTATTGTCGTAAATTTCATTAATGAATCACTTAGGACAAAGACATTCAGAACTGCAAAGACGCCTTTTCCAACATATGTCATAGATAAAGGAGGATACATTGATCTTCCAGATGAAAAATGGGAATACAGATACACAGATGATCTAATAGTTTTTGGCGGAGGCAAGGGGCAGCCTCAAAGCAATAGTGAATTAAACGCTTTGTGTCAAGATGTAGTAGACACCGCAAAGAAATATTCTGCAAAATTCATCTACACATTGGGAGGTTTTCATACAAACAGGATTTTTAGGAATGAGCCAAAAACATACATCACGACAACATCAAAGGAGTTAACAAAACAGATGGAGGGACTAAATGTTGAAACCACTCCCCAAAAATCAATAATTACTGGATTTAATGGACTTATTCTAGGATTTGCAAAAAAAAATGACATTCAAGGAATTGGAATGTACGGTGAACTCAATGAACCTGAAATCCCACAATACAGATCAGCAATAAGCATCATCAAAACTCTTGAAAAATTGACATATAGAAAATTAGGTGACACAAGTCAATTAGAAATCATGGCTCAAGAGATAGATAGGAAATTCAAGAACTAAATTTAGTGTGTTTTTCCAACTTCATGAGACGGAGTATTTTCATCATGGCAATCACAACTACAAAGATGAGTACTATGATTATTCATACAATCAATGCATTCAAAATGCTTTCTTGTCTCACATGCTGCGCAAATCATCTTAATAATGCTAAACAAAAGGAGAATTTGAATTTTTTCTCCATATAGAGATCTAATAGTTTACTTCGCTTCTCTCAAGTAGACTATCAGTCAAGTCCACATATCCTTGAGGATCAAGTTCTTTGGCAAATCCTTTGTCAATGTTTATCAGATAAATTGAATGAAGGTGGGCATTTAAGATATCTTCAAATTTTATTGGAGGATTTTTGTAATAGCGATCACATAGATCCTTTATTTTTTGTATATCTTCTTTCTTTCGAGCATTTGGAGGCAACAGGAAAATTTTAGAAATTGGCAATATCCCAACTACAGGAGTTGCCAAAGAAAACTTTGAACAATGTTGGCTGTAACGAGCAATCTTACTCATAATTCTTGCAGAGAAATAATCTATAGTATCCATTGCATGTTCGGGAGGAGTAAAGCCTGTTTCAATTTCAATAATAGTATCACCACCACCTTTCTTTGCAAAAATATCACATACAAGAATATCAGTTACATCTTTTTCAACTTCAACAAAATACCCTCTTGAAATCAAAGTACTGGCACAGATTAATTCTAAAATAGAGTGATTGATTTTAACTAGATTTTTCTTGTACATTCCAATTAATTGCTGTCGAACATAGTTTAGTTTAGACACATCATTTTCTTTAAGATTTTTTGAGAGTTTTTCAGTCATCTCAAAAACATCATTTCGGAATTTTTCCAAATCCATGATTTAAGATAAGATAATTCAGGGGGTTTAAGAATTAGTAGGGATTGTAAAATTGACAAAGTCTCAAGGGTCAAAAGAAACAAAATTACTCAATAAAAATTGAAAAATAGCGAATTTTTATTCATACTTTGTCTTAACTGCAAAAATCAAAATCACCACATGTGTATAGAAGTAAGATCATAGTCACAGGATTATTTGCATTCTTGATGATATTTTCATTTATTCCCACATCCCAGGCAGAACTTTGGGAATTCATAGTAGTAGCAAGCGTGGAAAATGTGGCCGTATACTCGGGAGACACAGTTGTTGTAACTGGAAGAGTAGTAGACCATGCATATGAGTCATATTCAGGAATAGAAGTTCTCATTAGAGCAGGCTCAGACACCACTAAAACATTCACTACACATGACGGTCATTTCCGAGGAGAATTTGAAAACTTTGAAAGAATTCCTGGAACGTACATCGTTAATGTGGTCGCATCATGGTATGGAATGACAGGGATGACCAGTACCGAATTCCAAGTAAAAGGGGATGCCACACCAGTTTCAGCTCTGCAACAAAAACTATCCACTGAAGAAGCAATAAACTATCTTAGTGCAAATGAAAGTGATTTTGAGAAAAATCCAATAGGTCAGACTTTATTCAAATATTATCACGGATTACTAGATGAGCTAATTGAAGAGCAAAAAGCAGCATTAGAACCAAATGAAGAACAAATGTTCATAGAAGAACAAAGAGTAATTGCAGAAGCCCTAAGAAATCAAGATATAGAAGAATATGATCCAGGTTATGGTACCTATGAAGGATTCAAATATGAAAACTACATTGCAGGCCTAAATCCAGAAATCAAAGATCTGGTAATCGAACAACTAAATTTTACAAAAAATAGCTTTCTAGATGCACAGAACCTCAAAGAAGAAATGCTGGCAAATGGTAGTACATATGATGAAGCCATGCAAGCATATTTTGAAATACTCTCATTTCCAAAAGCAACAATTGATCAATTCAATGAAAAATATCTAAAAGAGTCTACTGAAGAAAC
>JACNFR010000075.1:11415-14244 GCA_014384555.1 Candidatus Nitrosopumilus sp.
TCTACTGAAGAAAATAAGACTAGCGAATAAGAGACAAATTCATCAATACTCTTAAGTTTCAGATTATTTATGAAAAAATCCGTACTCCTTGAAAAACAAGTTACTGACAAAAAGAACCTTTTTGTTGTTATTAACAGGCATCGGATTAGTCTTATTTTGGAGAGGTATTTGGGAAGTATCTGCAAAATATTTTTCAGAAGATATTAGTCTGATTATCGGGATGATAATTTTGATTAGTGTTGCAATTTATGAACGAAGGCAAATCTTTCAATTTTTTGGCGGAGGAAAGTAGATCCAGAACTCGCTAATCTAAACAATCAATAATCCAGATATCAGAAACGATTTAGATTGAAAATATTTCATAAATCCTCATGTATTACTTGTAAAAAGACAATCTCAGAAATTGAACGAATGAGTAAAGATATCGAGAAAAGGGATTTTTTCAATGACCCATTATCAGAGACAGAACTCAAAAAAATCATAAAAATGACAGGTAAAAAGCCATCAGACCTGCTCAGAAAAAGAGATAAAATGTACAAAGAGTTGGATTTTGAGAATAAGAAAAAGACAGATTCTCAAATCATCAAACTAATGGTGAAACATCCAGGGTTGATTCTGCGTCCAATTATTCTAACAAAAAACAAAGCATTTGTTGGAAAAGTAGATGTTAATAATCTGAAATAAATTATTCAGAATTTTCAATTTTGAATATTCTGATTGCTTCTAAATGAGAGCAATTTGCTTTCAATCCTTTTCCATGATGAAATTTATAGAAATTTTTGAATCCAGGACATTCACAAGTATCAGAGGTTACAAAATAAGATTTTTCAGGATCAGATGAAGATTTAATCTGAAACAAATCATCTTCGATTTTTACTACCCCGCCGCTTTCGACAAGTTTCTTGGCTTTTCGAATAGTATTCGCACTCACATAAAATCAAGAAAATAACAAAGTTTTATCTGTTATTTTTCATAAGTTCATAAAATGTTTATATTATTTGATCGCATATAACATACAGACGAGAGACTTGCTTTTCTGCCTTAGTAAAGCCTAGAATTCGTTTCACTCTCGTCTAATTCTAAATTATATTTTGAACTCTACCTATCTTTCCAGAATCTAATTCGACTTTAATTCCATGAGGATGAAAATTACTTGAAGTCAAAATTCGTTTAACTTTGCCCTCAGTTAAATTTCCGGACCTTTGATCATGTTTTTGGATAATATTGACAGTGATGCCAAGTTTAATTTTATCTCTTGAAGGAATATCATTCAACAATATGTGGCAACAATGAGAGATTCTAAATCTTTGTTTTATAAAATAAAAGAGTTTTGAAAATTACTCAAAACGGTTGTTCTAATTTTTGTGGTTTTGGAAACAGTCTCTGCAATAAACAGGTCTGTCTTCTTTTGGTTTGAATGGTACTTGACAGTCATTTCCACAGTCACCACATTTTGCATCATGCATTTCACGTGGTCTGTCGTCTCGACTACCAAATCTAGAGCCTCTGTCGCCACCAAATCTACCACCGCCAGATCTTCCGCCAAATCTACCACCACCTTCTCTTGGGGCTGGTTTATGGTTTTGGAAACATTCTCTGCAATAAACAGGTCTGTCTTCTTTTGGTTTGAATGGTACTTGACATTCATTTCCACAGTCACCACATGTTGTGGTGTGCATTTCTCTTTCTTCTCTATCAAAGGACATGTCTTTTCTAAATCTCGGTATCCCCATGCAGTAATAAACTGTGTGAAAAAACATCTATTGTTATAAACGAATTATATTCTTTGAAATTATTGGGCATGAAAAAATATGTCGCCACAAGAATGGTGACTATGTTTGGAGTTTTAATGATCACTCTATTAATCACAATAGTACTTGTTGGCTCAAATATGGATACGATTCTAAAACAAGGGATTGTATTTCAGGTAAGATCAGAGATAACAGAGAATCCAGCCATTGCTGAAAGTTTTTCATCAGTAGAAGAATTTGAAGGATTTATTCAAACCCAAATTGATCAAAGAATTCAGATTTTAGGATTGGATGAACCGTGGCATTCACCTCAAAGAATAGGAGTAACGATGTACAAGATTTTGCTTTTAGATTTTGGGCATGCCACATTTCTGACAAGCGATGAAGGTTCTTCAGATGTAAAAGACATTCTATTTGAGAAACTACCAAGAACAGTACTATTATTCACATCAGCGACAATTATCATTTCAATTATAGGAATATTTCTCGGAGCTTTTTCTAGCAGTAAAGTAGGATCAGGCATAGATAGAATCACATCAAGTTTTGCAATTATTAGTTCTAGTTTTCCTGTATGGTGGATAGGAATGTTAATGATATTCCTATTTGCATTCACATGGCAAATATTTCCGGCCAGAGCAACCCCAGATATTCCATCATCAGACCCAGGATATATTGGGTCTTTACTATACCACATGGCTTTACCGTTAATCACAATTGTAATGATTGGTTTTGGGTCGTGGGCATACTTGGTAAGAAATTTCATGGTAGGCATAATGCAAGAAGATTTCATCATGGCGAAAAAAACAATTGGAATCAAACAAAAGAGAATAATCTACACACATGCATTAAAAAATGCGGCACCGCCAATTGTGACAATTTTGGCATTGAGTTTGTCAGGTTCACTTGGAGGAGCAATAATCACAGAAGCTGTTTTTGATTGGCCAGGAATGGGTAGATTGTATTTTGAAGCAATTACTGTGATGGACCTTCCAGTCATCATTGGTGCGACATATCTTCTAACAGTATTTTTTCTAGTAAGTATATTCATTGCAGATTTACTTTATGGTTATTTTGATCC
>JACNFR010000040.1 GCA_014384555.1 Candidatus Nitrosopumilus sp.
TGGGTGGAATGCCACCTGGAATGGGTGGAATGCCTGATATGGGCGGAATGATGTAGATTATTTTGAAAATTTCAAAACTTTAATTGCTAATTTTATTTACAAAAAATATTGAATAAAACATCTACCAAAATGCTCACTGGTTTCAAATACATTTACCTAGTTGCATTTTTTGCATTGCTTGCAGGATTCTTCCATCCACTTATCACTAACACAAGTTTTGATGGAGTAATTATTGGTGTATTGATATTATTTGTAGGACTTGCAGGAGGGGTTTTACTATACAGAGCTGCAACATCTGAAAATAAAAGAGCAATATTTCTTGGAGGTGGATTTGCTTTAATGTCTATTTCATTATATTATATTTTTCAATTAACTGGAAGAGTCTAAACATCAAAGTATAGGTAAAATTCGTGTGGGTGTGGTCTAATGGCTATCTCACGTTGATCTCTTCTTTCTAATTCTATAATTTTGTCAATTACATCATTTGTATAAATTGGATTAAGGAATTTTCTATCACTTTCTAACTCATCTAATGCTTCACCAAGACTTTTCGGAAGAACACCAATTCCTCTTTTTGCCCTGTCTGATTTTGTCATTTTGAAAATATCATCACGAACTTGATCTCCAGGATCCATCTTTTTCTTAACTCCATCCATGCCTGCTGCAGTTACGGCTGCAAATACAAGATATGGATTTGATGAAGGATCTGGTGCTCTAAATTCAAGTCTTTTAAGATTAGAATAATTCTTTCCCTTGAGATGTTTTGGAACTCTAACTATTGCAGAACGATTTCCAGAACTCCAAGCAATATATGCAGGTGCTTCATATCCTGGTACTAGTCTATGATATGAGTTAGTTGTTGGGTTACCTATTGCAGAAAGTGCTTTTGCGTGGTTGATTATACCGCCACAGAAATATCTTCCAAGTTGACTTAATTCAATCTCATCATCTGGATCATAAAATGCATTTTCATTTCCTTTCCATAAACTAACATTCACGTGCATACCAGAACCAGAATCCATTGCAATTGGTTTAGGCATCATTGTTGCAACTTTTCCATATTTTTGTGCAACATTTCTAATAACATATTTGTAAGATTGTGCGGCATCTGCAGCATTTGTCATGTAATCATATTTGATATCAATCTCACATTGTCCTGCAGTTGCAACTTCGTGATGATGATTGTCACATAAAATTCCAAAATTTTTGTTTAATATATTCACACATTCATTTCTATAAGGTGTCAGAGTATCAGCTGGAGTACTTGGATAGTATCCTTCTTGCAATCCCATTGGATAACCATCTCCTGATTGACTCCATGGAGCTTCTTTTGATTCAATTGAATATGACTGGCCCTTGTAAGGTGTTAGAACATCCCAATGTACTTTATCAAATACAAAGAATTCAACTTCTGGTCCCCATGTACTATAATCATATCCTTGAGTTTTGATATATTCTTCAGCTTTTTGAGAAATTCCTCTTGGATCTCTTGATAATCTTCCTCTATTTTCGCCCCAATAAACATCACATAGAAGTCTGGCAGTTTTATTTTCAGTTAGCCATGGAATTATTGCAAATGTATTTGGATCTGGTTTTAAAAGTAAATCTGAATCATCAATACTAGCAAATCCAATAATTGATGAACCATCTAGTTTTGGTAATCCATCACGCATCTGTTCAGGAGTAAATGTATTTGCTGAAATTGTGGTATGATGAAAGTGACCTGTTAAGCCTGTAAATTGTAGATCAATAAATTGAATATTTTCATGTTGAATTCTTGAGAAAACTTCGTCCGATGAATATCCAATTTGGATTGCTTTACCGTGGCTGACTTTATATGGCAATTTATTCTTCAATCAAACACAAATACATCAGCCATTTAAGGATTAGGTAAGAAATGTCAGAATCAAATCAAATCGATATCAACTCTTTACACCATGCAGTTTTACGTGAAACTGAAAGTGATTCACTTTTAGAAATTGATCCAAGCTTTTACAGAAATCTTGCTAATTTTATTGGAAATTTACAAAAACAAGAATTTGATGGTGTAGAAAATAAAATCAAAGATACTATGGTAGAAATGGTTATAGAATTAACATCATTATTAATAAAAATTAGAATAGATAAAATTTCAAATTCACCTGATTTAGAAATCGGTTATCTTTTAGATGAGGAAAAGTTCATTTTAGATTCTCAAGAGGATCAAAAAGAAAGAATAGAAATGATTCTTTCAGCAACAATAAACGGAAAATCAAAATTCCTTGAATCTCTAGCTCAAAATCATAAAACTAAGAAAATTGTAATTAGATTTCTCAATGAAGTAGATGAAATCGTTGGTGCTGATCTTGAAAAATATGGACCTTTTAAAGCTGAAGATATAGCTACGATCCCATATGAGAATGCTCAGGCTTTAATTGCAAAAAATATTGCAACTAAGGTTCATTTAGAAGATTAGATAGAAATTATACCTCTTATCATCATAATACATGTCTCATACAGGTGTTGATGTAGTTGATTTTCTTTTTTACACAATTTATCCTGTAATTGGAATTTTTCTAGTGGAAGCTATTAGTAGAGTTGTAAAAGCTCCAAAATGGATAAAATTATGGACACAAGCAATTGTGTCTATTGGTTTTGGAATTTATTATTGGTTTATTCTACCTGCACCACAAAACTTTCCGTTAACTGCCATGGTTATGTTTGCACTTGCTATTGCTTTAATTTACCAAGGAAGACGAGCAAAAATTTCTCCTGACAAAAGTCCATATTAATTTTAAAATCTTCCAAAAATTCGTTTTAAAATGTTTGGCTTGTTTCGTCCACCATCGCGGATAATTTTTTTTTCACCAAATCTTTTAGCTCTAATTTGACTAAGCTTTACACATCTGTGTTCTTCAGGAAGTCTATGTTCTGCACAAAAAGGATCTTTGCAATAATTACAATGAAAAGGCATATCAGTTAAATCTCCACAATAAGCGCATTTTTCAGATTGCATATTTTGTAATACTATTTTTCATTTAATAAAGGTGCTAGAATTTTCTTGTAACTTCTTAATGTCTAAACATTTTTACAATGTTCAATTATAGTTTGTTTGAAGATTAGATGATTAAAGACAAAGTTGCAATAATTACTGGAGCTAGTAGTGGTATTGGATTTGCTACTGCTTTGGCCTTATCAAAAGCAGGTGCAAAAGTTGCAATAGGTGCTAGAAGAGTTGATCGATTAGAAGAGCTTGCAAAAAAAATTTTATCTGATGGTGGAGAAGTATTTTATCAAAAATTAGACGTAACACAAAGGTCTGAATGTGATAATTTTGCTAAAGCGGTTTTGGATAAATGGGATTCTATTGATATACTTGTAAATAATGCAGGTTTGATGCCTTTGAGCTTATTCAAAAGTCTCAAAGTTGATGAATGGGATAGAATGGTTGATGTGAATATTAAAGGAGTATTGTATTCTACAGGGGCTGTAATTTCCCATATGAAAGAAAAGAAATCAGGACATATAGTTAATCTTTCATCAGTAGCAGGAAGAGTTGTTTTTGCTGGTGGTAGTGTTTATTGTGCAACTAAATTTGCCGTTGCAGCATTTACTGAAGGATTAAGACAGGAATTTAGTGCTCGTTCTAACATTAGAGTTACCAGTATTGAACCCGGAGTTGTTGCAACAGAACTTAATGATACAATTACTGATGAATCATTGAAAGGATTTGTAGAGAATGCTAAGAAGATGGAAGCATTGCAAGCAGAAGACATTGCAAATGCAATTTTGTATGCAGTTGATTCACCACCACATGTTAATGTAAATGAAATTTTGATACGACCGACAACTCAACCGCTTTAAGTTGACAAATATTCCACACGTTGTAATTTTAGGAGGAGGATTTGGTGGGCTCTCAGCTGCAAATGAACTAAGAAACACATTACCATCATCACAAGTAAAAATCACTGTAATTGATAAAAAAGACTGGTTTATGGTAGGATTTACAAAATTATGGATTATAAATGGAACGCGTACTTTTGAAAATTCAACTGGATCATTAAACGAATTACAAAAAAAAGACATTGATTTCATTAAAGATGAAATTTTATCAATTAATTTTGAAAATAAAAATGTAAAAACAAAAACTAGAGAAATTTTATTTGATTTTTTAATTATTTCAATGGGTGCAGTATTGGCACCTCAAAAAATTCCTGGATTAGAACAAAATGGATTAAATCTTTATGATCACAATCAACTTTTAGAAATACGTGAAAAACTTGAGAGTATTGAATCTGGAAAAATCGCAATTTCTATTATGGGAATGCCTTACAAATGTCCTCCAGCACCATTTGAGGCTAGTTTATTGATAGATTCTATGCTTCGAAAACGAGGGGTTCGTGATTTTGTACAAATTGATTTTTACAGTCCTGCTCCTATTACTTTACCAGCTGCAGGACTTGAAGTTAGTAAACAAATTCTTGAACTAGTAAATTCTGAACAAATTGTTTTTCATAATTCATGTAAAATAAAATCTGTTGAATCTAAAAAATTAATTTTTGAAGATAGTGAAGCTGATTTTGATATACTTTTAGCTATTCCACCACATATTGCTCCTAAAGTAATTTATGATTCTGGATTAGCTAAAGAATCTGAATTTATTCCAATAGATAGAGATTGTAAAACACCAATTGAAAATGTCTTTGCAGTAGGTGATGTAACTAGTTTGACTGTTGCAGAAAAAATGGCAGTTCCAAAAGCAGGAATTTTTGCAGAAGGAGAAGGTATCACAGTAGCACAAAATATTATTGCAAAAATCCAATCTAAAGAAGAATTTGCATTATTTGATGGGAAAGGTGGATGTTTTATTGAATCTGGCAGAGACACTGCATCTGTAATTGAAGTTGATATGTTTTCACAATCAAAACCATTAACAAATCTTACAGAATCAACAACTGATAATCTTTCTAAAAAAATAGAATTTGAAAAAGAAAGACTTTCAAAATGGTTATAGTTTATTCATCTAAATCTTTACTTTTCGAAAGATGTTCTAAAATTGCTTTAACCCCTACATCTATTTCTTGATTATTCTTTGAAAGATTGAGTTTTTCTGGAATACTGTTTTTAAAATCTTCAGCTTCTGTTTCTATGCTTCTTCTTTGAACACAATCAAGATGATCTTGATCTGTAGCAGAAATCTTATGGCAAATATTACAAAGTTTCATTAATTTTGTTAATCAATAGGACGATTTAATAATTTCATTTTGTGCCTTTGAAGCGAGGGATCGTAGTCTAGCTTGGTATGATACTAGTCTGGGGGACTAGTGGTCGCAGGTTCAAATCCTGCTGATCCCATTATAATTTTAGAATTTTGAGCAATTTTTCAAAATTTTCCCTTGATTTTTCTTGTTTGTATGATTTTAATGCTTCAATGATTTTTTCTTTGGAAGAATTTTTGTAAATTTTTTGAGCCTTTTTAGAAATTCCAGATCCAATAAAAAACGCTTGAGTGATTGATGTAACATTAGATGGTTTTCTCTTTGTACTTGAACTTTCAAAATCAATTAGTGAAGATTTTGTTTTTCCCACAATAACATGTTTTGAAATATTACTTAATTCGCCATGATCAAATCCTATTTGATCTAATCTGTAACAATCTTCTAATACACTTCTTATTGTTAATTTTAATTTTTTTGCACTTCCAACTCCTTTTAACATTTCAATCCAATTACTGAATTTTTCTCCATCAAGGTATTCCATAACTAAGAAATTTTTACTAACATCAATCATTTTTGGACCCACTTTAACTGAATTAACTAATTTTAACAACACTGCTTCATTTTTCATATCTTTTCTTGGAGAATCTGTTCTTCTAATTTTTAGGGCAACCTCTTTACCACTTTTCTTTGCAATTACTACAACACCAACGTACCCCTTTCCTAAAATTGCTAAATTTCCAAGTGTAGTAGGACCAGTTAATAAAATTGATTTGATTTTTAATTTTTCTAATTCATTTATTCTTGATTTAATTTGACGATTGGTTGCATTTGGATATCCTATAATGTTTGAATATGGTTCTTCTAAAAATTTCTTAATTGAAATGAAGGAGTGTGCCATCTATTGAAATTAATTCAGCTGCTTCCTCTTTAATTGATTTGCTTAGATTGTTGTTTCCAACAGATATCTTGAAACCTCGTTTAAAATCACTCTGAAGACCTTTTGGTATGCCTACTTGAAGATTTTTCTTTAAAAATTCTTTCATGAAATTCACTGCATTAACATGATCTCGTTTTTCTAAGGAAATTATTTTTTTATTATTTCCTACCCATACCAATTCTGCATTTTTGAGATTTTTAGCAATGAAGCTATGAGTGCTATCTTCTCTGAAAAATTCTGGTCCACTTTTGGAATAGATTTCACTGATTTTGGTAGACTCTAAAAAGAACAAAAGATAGGCTTCTTTTTGTTGATCTGTGTGAGATTTACTTCTTAATACAGTGAACCCTCCTATTTCTAACTGAGTCGACAATGTTGAAGTTGCTCTCTTGATTTGTCCCCAGATAATATCTGGACTTCTAGCTTTGAAATCAAATTTTACAACCAATAAATTATTCCAAAATTGATTTGATATTTTTGATTTTTTAATCTTGAAAAATCCTAAACTTGGTTTTTGTCTAAATGCTCTTGAAACAAGAACAAATTTTCCAATATTTTCATCAGAAATAGCAGCAGCTAAATTCCGATTACTATCTATGGGATCAATCACTATAATTGATGTATCAAATTTTTTAGTTGTTTTTCCAATGATTTGATTTTCACTAATTTTTGAAATTGATTTAATTAAATTTTCAAAACTTCCAAATTCCAAAATCAAAACTTCTGAAATATATCCACTAAATCCTTGTTTTGCTATTTCTGCACCATAAATTCCATTTGACTTTAGAAATGTTTTCAAAACTCGTACTTCGTTTCTCATTTTTGGTGTTAATGATTTTTCCATAAATTTTGTATGAAATGGTGATCTATCTGCAGCACTTTTCCATTCTCCAATTTTTACATCATAACAGGGTACAACATTGATCTTGGTATTTTTAATTTTAGCCTCAACATATGGGTGTTGAGAATATCTAACATAAGGAGAATATTTTTTCAATGAATCAAATCCAATTTTTTTAGAAATTTTCTCAAATTTTTCTTCAGATATATTTTTTTTAAATTTAATAAAAATATCTACATCTGCATCTTTAGTTAACCAAGTTCCTTTAGCAAATGAACCGCCGAATTCTAATCCTACCACTTCTGAATATTTTTTAATTTCTTTTTCAACTAAGCTAAAAGCTATTTCTGCAATTTGCTTCTTTGATTTTTCTATTATTTTTGAAGGTATTACAGTTTTAGAAACTTTTGAAATTATTAGATTCATTTTTTTGCATTAACCTCCACTAAATCTGAATAAATTGGTCCATTTGCAGTAAGCATACTTTTTTTCAATTTAAAATTTGACACCTTTTGTATTCCAAAATTTTCCATTTTATGATTTTTCAATTCTCCTGATATATCTCCAATCTTCTTTTTAATTCTAAATACTGTGATATGAGGTTTGAATGGTTTATCTGAAAAAAATCCTAGTGGTTCTAACACTTTTTCCACTTTTTTGGATAGTTGAATTAACATATTTCCTCCAATTTCATCGGCTCCGACCCAGATCACTCTTGGAAATTTGGGTTTAGGAAATGCCCCGATTCCTTTCAGATTAACATCAAAACTTGAAAATTCAATCGTTTTAAGAGATTGAATAATTTTTTCAGTAATTTCCTCTGAAATTTCCCCTAAAAATTGTAAAGTAAAATGCAGATTTTGCAATTCCACTGGCTTGCCATCGATATTGACTTTTTCTTGAAATTTTTTAATTGAATTAGTTATGTCATTATTTGTAATTTCAATAGCTACAAAAATACGCATTATAATATTTTTTGAAGTATGTTTATAATAATTTCCGGTAACTTCATAGACGACCCTTTTTTTTGATATATGTTGACGAAATTAATTGTATGTTTAACAGGAATGCCTGGAGCAGGTAAGTCTACTATTGCAGAAGGATTGCAATCTAAAGGCTATGAAATAATCAATATGGGAAATACAGTAAGAGAAGAAGCTAAAAAAAGAAATTTAGAATCCACTAGAGAAAATTTAGGAAAACTAATGCTTGAGCTTAGAGAGAAAAATGGCCCTGGTGCAATAGCTGAATTAGTTAAACCACAAATCGAATCTTCAACTTCAAATGTGATTTTAATTGATGGAGTTAGATCTAATGATGAAATTCAAGTATTAAAAAAATATGGCATGGTAAAATTATTAGCAGTACATGCATCAACAGATACTAGATTTGATTTTTTACAAAAAAGGGGGAGATCAGATGATCCACAAACAAAAGAACACTTTGAAGAAAGAGATAATCGTGAACTAGGTGTTGGTATAAGCAACTCTATTGCGTTATCTGATTATGCAATTTCAAATGTTGGTTTAACAAAAGAAGAATTAATTGAGCAAACTTTTAAAATTATTCAAAGTTGGGTAGAATGAAAATTCCAAATATTAATTGTAAAATTGAAATGATATGTCCAGTAAATTTATCTGAAGATCCAGAAAAGGTCAAACAAGCAATTTCTAACATATTTCCATTTTCTGAAATAAAAAATGAAAATTTTTCAATTAAAGCACAATCCAAAGAATTAAGATCTCTTGAAATCATTTATGATGAAATATTGTTAAATCAATCACAAAAAAGTTACACACGTAATTTAGAAGACAATTTAGATAATGATACTACTTGGTTCTTTCTAAATAAACAAGCAGCATTTGTTAAAAAAGTAGTAATTTGTGATGAAACAGAAGAATCTCCATTAGGTCCAATTAAGGTAATTTTGACTTCATCAAATATTGATGGAATTATTGATTGGATATCTTTTGCAAATTAATGGAAACTAGCTAAGAAAATTCACTCCTTTTTGACTATTTTTTTTAGTTTGAATCTAAAATTCATTTTTTTGAATTATTATTTGATGTTCATTAAACTAGGCATAATTGCTGGTATTGTAATTTTGGGAGGTATGATATTTTCAAATGAAATTGATAATTTATTTCCTACAACCTCTGCAACAGTATTTGATTCTTTAAAAAATGATGTAAGCATTTTTGGTTCTAAGGCTTCTGATTCTGTAGAACAAAGAATTGATGAGTCAATTGATAAAATTGTAGATACAACAAGTGAGTCAATATCTGATGAAATTAGTAATGTAGGTGATAAAGTATCTAATGAAATATCTGACGTAAGAGAATCTTCTCAAAAAGTGATTAAAGATGAATTTTTCAATTTTAATCCTATTGAATCAATCCAAAATATTTTTACAGGTAATTCAAATTCAGGATCATCTCGCTCATCATCAACTGTCCAAGAATCATTAAATGATATTTCTACTCAAAATACTATTTCAATAATTCCTGGAACTTTATCTTTATCAACTAAACAACAATCTGATGAAAACATTCTTCTTCAATATGTTGATACTACTGGTAAAACAAAAAGTGTTAATGTAGTAATTAGAACTGCTGACAAAGAGATTTTTTCTGGAACATTCTATACTTCAATGTTTGACACGAATGTAAATTATGCAACTGGAATTCCATATTATGTAGATATGATTGTTGAACATGAAGATTATGGAACTGTAACCTCATCCGTTTATAATTCTGGAGATTCTTTTGATACAAAAATTAATGGAATATTTTCTCAATCATAATTAGTTCTAAACAAAGAAACTAGTTTTGGCAATTCTTTGGCACTTGTATTTCTGATTATTATATCCATTTCTTCTGACATTTCTGTGCTTTCTGGATTAATTTCTATCAATGTTGCATTATTTTGTTTGGCATAAATTGGAAGTGTATTTGCTGGAGATACTACAAGTGATGTACCAGCAATTATCATTAAATCACATTCGCTAGCAAATACTATGGCATTTTGCCATACTTTTTGTGGTAATGATTCTCCAAACCATACTACATCTGGTCTGAGTATATTTCCACATTTACAATATGGAGGAAAATCAGAGATTTCTGTTAAAATTTCTTCTTTATAATCACACACAGAACATTTGATCGTTACAATACTGCCATGAAGTTCTAATACTTTCGAGCTTCCTGATTTTTGGTGTAATCCATCAATATTCTGAGTTAGAACCACAACTTCAGCATATTTTTCAAGCTCTGCAATCGCTTTATGTCCTAAATTAGGCTGTGCTTGAAAAATATTCTTCCTTCTCTCATTATACCATTCCCAAACTAGTTTAGGATTTTCATAAAATGCATCAATTGTGGCTAGCTTCATGACATCATAATTTTTCCATAATCCGTCTTTTCCTCTAAATGTAGGAATTCCACTTTCTTGTGAAATTCCAGCTCCTGTTACTACTGCAATTTTTTTAAAATTTTTGATTTGATCTTTAATTAATTCAAACATTTTCATTTAATTTCTACTTCTAAAAGATCTTTAGCAGTTATTACAGAATTATGAATTTCTTGTGCTTCTTTTAGATGTCCTGTTTCATCTTTGTATCTTGCTGAAAAATGTGTTAAAATTAAATTTTTTACTCTAGCATTTTTTGCTAATGTTGCAGCTTGTTTTGCAGTAGAATGACATGTATCTTGTGCTCTCTGTTTTTCTTCATCCAAAAATGTTGAATCAAATACAAGATAATCACAATTTTTAAAAAATTCCTCTAAATCTTTTGTAGGCATTGTATCCCCCGAAATTCCTATTTTTTTACCTGGACGTTTTTCTCCTAATACCTGTTCTGGTTTGATTATTCTTTCATCAATGGTTATTTCATTCCCGCCTTGTAAATCACTCCATAATTTTCCTTCAGGTATTCCTAACTCTTTTGCTTTCTCTAAATGAAATCTTCCAGGCTTATCTTTTTCTTCAAATAGATATGAAAATGCAGCTATTGAATGATATGCTTTACATACATGTATTGAAAATTTTCCATTCTCAAATATTTTTCCTTCTTTAATTGTAGTTATTAAAACTGGAAATGATAATCCAAAATTCAATATCTTAATGTTTGCACCAATAAATTCTTCAATTCCACTTGGTCCAAAAATTTCTAATGTTTCAGTTCTATTTTGCATTGACATTGTTTGTAATAATCCTAAAATTCCTACACAATGATCACCATGCATATGTGTTACAAATAATTTCATTTTTTTATTCCATCCTAAACCAGATTTCATAAATGATATCTGAGCAGCTTCACCAGCATCAAACATCAGGATCTCTCCATCTCTTTCTAAGCAAATACATGATAATCCTCTATTTTCAGCTGGTTGAGCTGCTGATGTTCCTAAAAATACAAGTTTCATTTAATCAAGATTGTTCTTGTCAAGCTTTTATGCCTATAGATGTGATATTTTTTTAGTCCACTTAGCTTTGAATTGAAATCTAATTCTTTCTTGTACATTATTGCCACTCTTTTTTTCTTTGGTAGGCTAGTAAAAAATTTCTTTAGAATTTCTTGAGGTTTTTCTGATGTTTTTGAGGCAGTTCCATATGGTAAATCAGTAACAATCCCATCAAATTTATCAGATATTTTTGATAATCCTTGAAATTCTGATTTTATTACTTCAGAATGATATTTGTTTACCTTGAGATTTTCTTTAGCAATTTCACACATTTTTTCATCAAAATCTAATCCAATTGCATGGATTCCCATTGATTCTGCCTCGAGAAGCGTAGTACCTGTTCCACAAAACGGATCACAAACAGTTTCTCCTTTTTTCAATCCTATTAGATTAATCATTAATCTTGTTAACTTCCAATCTAATTCATGAGGATGTTTTTTGATCTTTTTTGGTCTTATCTGATTTTTTACTCGTTTTGAAAATCCAAAAAAGTTTTCATTATTTGTAAAAATTAGATATACTGTAATGTCAGGATTTTCTAAATTTACTTTTGCATGAGAGAATTTTGATATCATATCTCCCATAGAGCTTTCTAATTCTGGAACGTTGAATTGATTTGATGATAAATTAACCACTCTGCAAACAAAACTTTTTGCATTTTTTAAAACACCGACATTTTCTTCATCTAGAAATAATCCAGACATCTTTCGTAAAATTTGTCCTGATGTTTTTACAAATGTAGCACGTTTAGCAATTTCATTTACATTTGTTTTAGATTGAACAATTACTAAATTTGAAATTATTTTTATTTTAGAAAATCTATCATACATTTTTGCTATCGCAGTGATTTCATCTGTTGCAAGTTCTAAATAATCTTTAGATAAAACAAAAAAACTTTCTGGCATAACTAAATTGCCTTTGCAATGGTATTAGAAATATCTACAATGGATGTTTTTCCTGGAATTGTATTTGCACTAATAATTTTTGTAACCCCAGCTTTTTTAATTCTTTTTTCAGCATTATTCATTAACAATGCGTGTGTACATGCAACATAGATTTTTTTACATTTTTGTTTTTTAAGAAATTGAGTAGCTTTTACAATACTTCCTCCAGTACTAATCATATCATCAACTAATATCAAATCTCTATTTGCAACTTCATCTAGATTTTTTGTTTTAATTTGTACTTTACCTGTTTTTCTATCTCTTTTTTTCTCTAAAGCAATGTATTCTGATCCTAATTCTTTTGCAAATAGTTTTGCTCTTTCTTTTCCTCCTTGATCTGGTGATACAACAAGAGCATTTTTTAGGCTCAATTTCTTAATATATCGCACAAGTTCAGGGATTGCCGATACATTCTTTGTTTTTATTGTAAAATGTTTGAATCCTATCATGCTATGAATGTCCACTGCAATTATTTTTGATGCTCCGGCACCTTTGAATAATTTTCCCAGAACTTTCATAGTTACAATTTCCCCTGGTAAAAATTCTCTATCTTGCCTTGCATATCCCATATATGGAATTACGGCAATTACTTCAGATGATATTTCTTTAGCTTTTGAAATAAGTGATAATGCTTGAATTAGATTTGTATCCACTGGAGGGTAAATTGATTGTACAACGATAGATTTTCTTTTAGATATTTCTCCTGAAAGTGTAATCTTACTTTCTCCATCCTCAAAAACTCTTATTTGTGATTTTACAAAATTTGCCTTTATTTTTTTAGATAATTTTCTTGCTATGTCCTCAGATGATTTACCTGCAATTACTGATAATTTATTCAACAAGAAATGTCAATTAATGGGATTCTTAAGTTTTGAGAAGATTATTCATCTCCGCCACCACCACGAGAAATATCTCCTATGCCGTATTTGTCAATAACCTTATTTCTTTGATCTTCTAACTTATCGATCTCTTCTTGTTCTCGTTTTTCGTCTCCCTGATATACTGTCCTGATTGGCCATGGGATTCTAATGTCATACCGCTTGAATTCTTCATACATTATCATTCTAATGTCTGTTTTAGTTTTGAATTGGGCTCCATAATCTCTAACATAAACCACTAACACAAAATCTAATGCTGAATCATTAAATTTGTTAAACCTAACAATTGGTTGATTGATATCGACATGGATATCTTTATCACAACCACAACTTGGTTGATTATGTTCCAAGTATGGACATCGTATTTGGTTAATGAGATGTTTACCTTTACTATCAACTACTTCTTTCATTGCACGTTTGCCAACTTTGACTAGAATGGCTGAAACTTGTTTAGGATCATTAAGATAAGAAACTCCTACATCTACAATTGCAGGTACCATCTTTATTCCCTGTGTGTAGTTGATTATCTGTGCCGTGACTAATTGTCTTGTTGGAATTATTGCAATTGATTCATTTAATGCATCACGAACATATGTGACTCTAGGCGTAATTTTGTGTACAAATCCATTATATCCTGTATCAAGTTTTATTCGCTCACCCTCGACAAATATCTTATCTTTTCTAATTAGAATATAGGCAAAATAATTTTGCATAGTTTCTTGTAATGCTAATCCTAAACCAATTGCTAATCCTCCTGTAGCTGTTGCAAGATAAATTAAATCTACTCCCCACCAAGCAACAACTCCTAAAATTGTTACAAGAAAAATTCCTATTGGAACAATTTGTTTTGCAGATTTTGGAATACCTTCTTGTTTCTTTTTTGCATATCCTGGGGGACGAGAACTTGGAATAATTGGTTCATAACTATTTTCTCGCTTTTCTTCTCTCCATACATCAATTGGAAAAATTTCATCAGGTTTAGCACCTGGTTTTAATTTTCTTCCAGATTGATTATTACCAGTAATACAATTTTGATAATATTTTTCATATTTCGTTCGTTCTGATTTTTTCCAATCTTGAAATGGTTTATCAACTAATTTTTCATATCCTCCAATTGGATTTCCATTTTTTGTTCGGAATTGCTCCAATTGTAACATACCTTCTTTTGTTTTTAGCAATTCTTTGAATTCTTTCTCTTCCATATCTTGCGGAGTAATTTTGGGTGGAACCCATGTGTACAATTTATGAAATAAATCATCTGGATCATCAATAAATCCTCTCATATCAAACCATGCATCAAAATCTACTTTTTCTAATTCAGTTTTATCATGTTTGTTAAGAGCAATTGGAACAAGGTGAGAAATTGTATAACCAATTACTAAAATATTAAATGTATTGAGAATCTTTGCAAATGTTTCTGCAGGTGATATTTCTTCATTACCAACTATTGATAAATCCTCCCCAAACAAAAGTCCAGTTTGTATGTGTACATTAATCGCAGTAATTAATGCAATTGCAAAAAATGGTAAAATTGCTCTACGAACAAATCGTGCTAAATGGGGTTTTTGATAATAAAATTTTTGAGAACCCACCCAATGTGATAATTGTCTATAACCAAGAGCTATTACAATTATTCCTATGATCATTATAGAAAATGCAATCTGAAGTGATTCATTTGATGCTAAAAGCTGTGAAACTGTTTCAAATTCTCCAACTGGAATTTGTGATAAGTCTTCTTCAGCCATGTATAAGCACCATTCTCATTAAATTCATGTTCTAGAATACAAAGGTAACCTCTATTATCATTTCTAATTGTTTTTATAAAATCAATAAATTTATGCGTAAAAAACCTGTAACGTTTAACAAGGGTAAACGCACTAATTATAAAATGACTCAGCAAGAATCAGCATGGAATGATACACCATCTCTAAAATCTTACACACTATCAAATTTTCGTACTTTACCACAAATTCAAAAACTAAGTGAAGAAACACAATTTGAGATGGAGGTTGTAGGAAATGTTTTACCATTTAAAGCAAATAATTATGTTGTTGAACAATTAATTGATTGGAATGATATTCCAAATGATCCTATCTTTGTCTTAACATTTCCTCAAAAAGGAATGCTAAGACCAGAACATTACAAAAAAATGGAAACTGCTTTAAAAAATAATTTAGACAAAAAAGAGATTACTGCAATTGCAAATGAAATTCGTTTACAACTAAATCCACATCCCGCAGGTCAAATGGAACTCAATGTTCCAACATTAAAAGATGGTACCAAATTATATGGAATGCAGCATAAATACAAAGAAACATGTCTCTTTTTCCCTAGTCAAAGCCAAACTTGTCATGCATACTGTAGCTTTTGTTTTAGATGGCCACAATTTGTGGGAATGGATGAAATGAAATTCGCAATGCAAGAAGGTGAGCAATTAGTTCAATATGTTCGAGAACATCCAGAAATTTCTGATGTGCTTTTTACCGGCGGTGATCCAATGATAATGAAAGCAAAAATTTTTTCAAAATATATTGATACATTAATTGATGCCAAACTTCCAAATCTTAAAACAATTAGAATTGGAACAAAGGCACTAGCATATTGGCCATACAAGTTTTTGACAGATTCTGATTCTCAAGAAATGTTAGATGTTTTTAAAAAAATTACAGATAATGGTTTACATCTTGCATTTATGGCTCACTTTAATCATTTAAACGAATTATCCACAGATGCAGTAAAAAATGCGATTAAAGAAGTAAGAAAAACAGGAGCACAAATCAGAACTCAATCTCCCATTTTAGCACATATCAATGATGATGCTGAAATGTGGGCTAAAATGTGGACCAAACAAGTTCAGTTAGGTTGTATTCCATACTACATGTTTGTAGTAAGAGATACAGGCGCTCAACATTATTTTGGAATTCCCCTAGTCAAGGCGTATAAAATTTTCAAAAAGGCATATTCTTCAGTCAGTGGTTTGGCTAGAACTGTTCGTGGACCAAGTATGTCTGCAACCCCAGGAAAAGTGCATGTTATTGGAACTGCAAATCTAAGTGATCAAAAAGTAATTGTTTTGAGATTTTTACAGGGTAGAAATCCTGATTGGGTACAAGTTCCATTTTTTGCAAAATATGATGAAAATGCAATTTGGTTAGATGATTTGAAACCTGCTCTTACTGACAAATTCTTTTTTGATGAAGAGATGAAAAATTTCAAAATGACACATCCTACTGAAGATTATCCTGAATCTTAGAATTAACCTGACCAACTGGACAATTCTATCTTACAAGACCATATTAGTAAAATAATTTCTAAAGAATGTCAAAATGGATGCAGATCAAGTATTACAGACTATTCAAAATGAAAATATATCATTCATAGACTTTTGGTTTGTAGATATTTTCGGTGAACTACATAATGTTGGAATGCCAAGCTATGCAATTGACAAAAATAGTTTTGTAAATGGTCTTGAAAAATTAGATGCAAGTTCAATTGTTGGCTTTAAATCTGTAAATAATTCTGATATGATTTTAATGCCTGATCCAAACTCATTTAAAATTCTTCCTAATGATTATGATCCAAGTAATAGAAAAAATGCAAGAATGTTTTGTGATCTTTATGATGGAAGTACAAACAAAGAATCGAGATACACTAGAGATTCTAGAGGTATAGCTTTCAAAGCATCAGAGAAACTAAAAGAATTTGGATTAACTCATACTAATTGGGGTCCTGAAATAGAATTTTTTGTTTTTGATGCAATCAATGTTTATCCATCTCCCTATGCAGCAACTCATTCTGGAGGAGGTTCAGGCTATTCAATTGAATCCAAAGAATCCCCTTGGGCAAAAGGAAATGTAAGTACTGCAATTGATATCAAAGAAGGGTATTATCCATCCCAACCAAAAGATACTCTTAATGGATTTAGAAAAGATGTATGCGATGACTTGTATAATTATTTTGGAATAAAAATTGAGGCTGAACATCATGAAGTTGCAACATCTGGTCAATGTGAAATCAATTTAGTTTATGATGAAATGATTACAATGGCTGATAATGTTATTGCAGTTAAAAATTTAGTAAAAGTTAAAGCTAAAAGAAAAAATAAAGTTGCAACTTTTATGCCAAAACCAATTTTTGGTGACAATGCATCTGCTATGCATACACATCAAAGTCTATGGAATGAAAATAAGAATGAAATGTACGATCAAAATGATGATGTAGCACAAATGAGTCAAACTGGCAGATATTATGTTGGCGGAATTCTAAGTCATGCTTCAGCACTATGTGCTATATCAAATCCTACAACAAATTCTTACAAACGTCTTGTTCCTGGATTTGAAGCACCAGTCAATGTTTGTTGGGGATTAGCAAATCGTTCTACAGCTATTAGAGTTCCAATGTATAATCGAAACCAAGAAAAAAGTAAGAGAATTGAATATCGTGTACCTGATCCTACTGCAAATATCTATCTTTTAGAAGCTGCATTGTTACTTGCAGGACTAGATGGAATTAAAAATAAGATTGATCCCGGTGATCCCGTTGAAGAAAATGTATACAAACTTTCTACAGAAAAGAAACGAGAATACAATATCGGAGCTTTACCTGTATCTTTGAAAGGTGCATTAGATTCTTTGTCTAGTGATTCAAATTTCTTAGTAGATATTTTTACACAAGATTTCCTAGATGCATATTCAGAATTAAAATACAAAGAATATACTTCATTTGCACAAACCCCTACAGCCTGGGAAGTTTCGATGTATGCAGATGCATAATTGGTACAAACATCGATTATTTACTGAAAATTAGTAGAACGTTTTTAAAATCAAATTTAGTTTTTTTAGTATGAAATTAAAACTAGCAATTTTATTCACATTACTTATTCCTGGTATATCTGGAATTGCTTATGGCCATACTGTAGATGCTGTAGGTGAATATAGAGTAGAAATTGGTTGGATGAATGAACCTGTTGTTTCAGGGGAAACAAACGGAATTGAATTCTATGTTAGTCCACTAATTTCATGTCCAGATATTTCTGAACCTATCAAATGTGCAGAATCGCAAGAATTTCAAAATGGAATTCCTGATTTAAACAAAACGATAAAAATGAAATTAATCTATAAAGGTGAAAACATTATACTTCCTTTATCACCTGATCATGATATTCAAGGAAAATATTATGCATTTGTAAATCCTACTGTTTCTGGATTTTATCAAGCAAATATTTTAGGAACAATTATTGACACTCCAATTAGTTTATCGATGCATCCACCCAAAGTTTCTGAACGTGCTTACATTGAATTTCCTGAACCATCAGATATTACAATACAGCAAATGATTGATGGACACACTGCACTAATTGAAGATGTTGGTGATTTGAAAAAATCAGTTGACAAGATGGAAGAAACACCATCAAACAATTTGGGATATGTAGGAATTGGTGTTGGTATTATTGGAATTACCATTGCAATAGTTGCACTTGTAAAATCTATGAAAAACTAATTCGAATTAGATATCTGATTATTATTTTTAAAAGAATATTTTAGTAAAATTGGACCAATGAATATTGTGCCTAAAATAACAAAAATTAATGTTGAAAAAATACTATCAGAAATAATTCCATAAGTTAATCCAATTCCTGCAGTGATAAGTGCAATTTCACCTTTAACAATCATTCCATATCCTATTCTCAAACCTTTATTCTTATTTTTGAGTAATATGATTGCTGGAATTCCAGAACCTAAAATTTTACTTAGAACTGCAATTATTAAAATCAAGTTTGATTATATTATTGTAATTTGAACCTAGGATTTTTCCAAATTTTATAGAAAATTGTCCCAATTCCTATTATTATAATTCCTACAAGAATTATTTCAATTTCAAATTGTAATGCCATGTAAACTGTTGTACCAAATCCAAATAATGGTAAAATTGGAAATTTCCCAATATTGATTGGAACTCTAAATGGTCTTTCTAAAACTGGTTCTGTGTAACGTAAAACTATAACTGCCAAATTGATTGCCGCAAAAGTAATGACTATGGCAAAAACTACAATGTTAGCTATAATTACAATATCTCCTACAAAAGTAAATCCTACTGAAGTAATCAAAATAACAATTACCGCAATCCATGGAGTTTTAGTTTTAGGATGAATTTTGCCCAAGAACTGTGGCAATGAATTACTTTTTGCCATTCCATATAGAATTCGTGCACCTGCTACAAGTGTAATTAGAACAGTACTTGCTGTAGCAAATAATGCAATTATAGATAGTGTAATACTTCCATTAGTGCCTAAAACTTTATGCGCAACATCAGCAAGTGGAGCAGATGAATTTGCCAATTCTTGCCAATTTAAAATTTTTACAACGGATAATGAAACCAGAATGTAAATTACTCCAGTAATGACAATCGATAACATAATAGCTCTTGGAATTGTCTTTTGAGGTCTTCTTACTTCTTCAGCTACATTTGCCATATCTTCAAAACCAATAAAGGCAAAGAAAATTAGAATAAATGCAAGAATTATTCCTGAAAATCCATTTGGCGCTTCAAAATAATCAATTGATTCTACTGGTTCAACAATAAAACCAAGAAAAATAATTAATGCTAATCCTCCAATAGTAATTATTGCAAAAATAGTATTTGCCCATGTAGATTCTTTGATTCCTATAAAATTCACGACAGATAAAATTGCGATTAGAAGAATTGCTCCAATAGTAATTGGAAGTTCTATAAACTGAGTTAGATAGCCCCCAAATCCTAAAGATACAGTAGCAGCAACTATAATGGATGTTATTGCTGTTAGCCATCCAATTATAAAACCAAAAAAATTATTTTTGAATGCATTTTTCACAAAAGTATATTCTGCTGCTGCTTTTGGATATAATGCTGAAAGTTCAGAGTAACTTAATCCAGCAAATATTGCAACAATTGCACCTAACAAAAAAGAAATCCACATAGAATTTCCTGCAAAACCTGCTGCTTCACCTATTAAGACATAGATACCAGCACCAAGAATTAATCCAACACCATACATTGTAAGATGAAAAAGTCCCATGTGGCGCTTTAACTCAGACATTTTCAACTAATCCTAAAAAATTAAAAGATTTAATCCATATCCAACAAAATATGCAACTAATGCGGCAATTCCACCAATGATCAATGTATTAACTCCTGAACGTACCATTGATTTTTTCACAATTTTTCCTTTTATCATTCCAACAAGGAAAAATGCTGCACATACAGATACAATAGAATACATAAAAGCTTCAGAATTTAATTCGATTCCTATTATCATAAAAACCATAAATGGAATTAATGGAATTAGCCCTACAATATTAAAACCTACAAATGTACTTACAGAGCTATCTATAGGATTTTTTTCATCTTCGATTAATCCTAATTCTTCTTTCATCATCGTATCTATCCAAACTTTTCTCTTTGATGTAATAATTCGTACAACATCTTCTAATAATTCATCTTTGAATCCTTTTTCTTTGTAAATATCTCTGATTTCATCCCTTTCTTGCTCTTCCAAGTTATCGATTTCCCATTCTTCTTGCCTTCTTTTCATTTCTACATACTCGTTTCTGGCCTTTGATGCTTGATAATTTGCAGCAGCCATAGAAAATCCATCTGCAAACAAATTTGCAAATCCCAAAATCAAGATTATACCAGAAGGCAATGATGCACCCATTACCCCTGCAACAATAGCAAAAGTTGTAACTGCACCATCTATAGAACCATAAATAAAATCATCAAAATGCCATTTCATAATTGTAATTCTTTTTCATTCATTACTTTAATGCGTTTTTAAAATTATTATTTTGCAATTGCTTTTGTAATGTCTGTTTTACTAATTATCCCTGCAATTGACTCATTTCCATCTAATACTACCAAACCACTAACATTATTTTCTAAAATCAGTTTACATGCATCTGATAAACTTTGATTGAATTTGATAGTGATTAATCCCTTAGTCATAACTTCTCTAGCTAGTGAAATGTTTCCAAATCCTTCTTTTGATAGAAATCCCTTCCTGATTTGATCTGATATTCCATACCCTGAATCATCTTCTTCACTTCCAAGCTCATTTGCAATTCTGAATAAATCTCTAAATGATATTATTCCAACTGGTTCTTCATTTTGATTTTTCACAATCAATCTAGAAACTTTCTTTTCTAACATTTTGCGTATAACCTTGTATAACGGTGCAGCAGTATGAGTAAATTCATATTCATGAGTCATAAAATCTACAACTTTATTTTCATCAGTAATATTTTCAGCATAGTAACTTACAAGATCACTTTTTGTAAAAATTGTTTTCACTTGTTCTTTTTCACCAATAGCTAATGAACTAATATTTTTTTCAACCATTATTTTTGCTGAGTTTTTAGGAGTGATTTCTTGATTTACAAATTCAATTGGTTTCATTATTTTTACAATAGGAATTTCATCTAGTCCTTGTCTTGTAGTCTCTGAAAACAAAAATAATCCAATATCTTTTTCAGTGATTATTCCAACATGTTTTCCATTATCTACAACAACTAATCTGCTAATTTTTGTGTCTAATAGCATTTTAATTGCATCAGAAATTGTTGAATTTTTAATAATTGAAATTGGTTTTTTTGAAATATCAATAATTGACAATTTTTGATTTGATTGATTTTTTCTATAAAAACAGAAGATATAATTTCCAATTTTGATTACAATTAGGTTTTCAACTTTGGAAATCAGTGGTCATTTTATATTAAAATAATAATATGTTGATACATGGCTAAATTTCAAAAAATTCTAGTCCCTCTTGACGGTTCTGCAAATGCTACTCGTGGTTTAGATAGAGCAATTGAAATTGCAAAAGGTAGTAATGCTGAAATCACTGGATTTTATGTATTTCATTTGCCAGTAGCAGCAGGAATCAAATACACAGCAAAAATGAAAGAAGAAGCACAAAGAAAAGCTGTCAAAGCTATTGGTCCTGCAATGAATAAAACTCAGAAAGCTGGTGCAACTTTCAAATACAAAACTGGTGGTGGAAATACTGGTTCTGAAATTGTCAAATTTGCAAAGAATGGAAAATTTGACATGATTGTAATTGGTGCTAGAGGATTAGGTGGTGCAAAAGAAGCATTTCTTGGAAGCACATCCAATTATGTGATGCACAAAACAAATGTCCCAGTATTGGTAGTCAAATAGTTCAATCTGAACTTTTTTCAATTTTTCCATATCCTTGATATTCTATGTGTAATAACCTACAAGTATAGGAATTTGAAAAAATAACTTTGGTGTAGATTATGGTGGAAAGTAATTATGATGTTTTAGGAATTATTGAGGGTTCAACAGAGAAAGAAATTCGTGATGCTTTTAGACGATTAGCTCTTCAATTTCACTCAGATCGTGGAGGTGAAAATGAACAATTTATAAAAATAAAACAAGCATATGATGATCTAAAAATTGGTAAAAAATATCCAGAAACAGATTATGAAAAATTAAAAAATTCCAAAGTATATTCAAGTGAGTCTGAAGCTGATGTAAGAAGAAAAAATCAGATTTTAGGTCAAGAACTATTCAAAGAAATGAAAACTGCTGAAGAATGGGCCTCTGCTTTGAATGATTCAAACACAACTGCATCTAGATTGTTTGGATCAAAAACTCTTGGAGAAATTGAATTAGAACGAAAGGCTAACGGTGCTTTATCAATTAAGGGAAATTTTATGGCAGGAAGTTTTTCTTACGATGGACCGATAATTATGCAAGGAAGTATTACTAGTCCATCATGGACACAAGAATTTCAAACAAATATTCATCTAACTAGTGGTGATTTTAAATTTATTAATCCATTAGAAAATAAATACAAAATTGATAATGGTGCAAAAATTACTGTAGATAATGGAAATGTAGTTGTTGGAAATGTTTATGGTAGAAAATTTCGAGTTGAAGATCCTATACGTGTAGGTGTTTTCCAAATTCAAGAGCATAGAACACACATTTCAGCTCCAAATGGAAAAATCATTGCAGAAAATCTTACAAATACTGTTTTAGTTGAAGCAGATTCTGTAATAGTTTTGAATGTTGAAGATGATGTAATAATATCTGCAAGAGAAATTTTATTTTATGGAGGAAAATTAACTTATGATTCTGAAATTAAACTAAAAAAAGGTGGAACACTACGATTCTTTGAAAATTTTTCTATTCAGGGTTTAAGTGGAGATGCAATAATCAAACTTGAAAATGGTAAAAAAATCAGATTATTTGATCTTAAAACGAAAAAAATTAAAGATTTAGCAGATGAATTTGTACCTAACAAAGAAAATTACAATAAGGATGCTACACTAGTTGGACATGGATTTACTATAACATATGCAATGTTGGATAATCTTTCATTGAAACCAACTAAAAAACAAAAACAGAGTTGGGCCTCAAAATTTGGATTTTCTAAAAAATAATTGGATTCAATAATCAATTTTAGTCATGATAATGACCATTTGTCATAAATATGCCTCTTTTTTGAAAATCATTTATGAAAAAGATAGAGGCTGTAATTAAGAGGAAAAATTTTCCTACAATTAAAACTAGTTTGAATGCTGTAGGGACATACATTATTGATAAACGAAATTTAGATGATAGTAATATTTACGATGAATCACAAGGTTCTCGTGCTGGTTCTACTGGATTAAAGTCAGTACCACTTGCAAAAATCGAATTGGTAGTTCCAGATAAGGATGCAAGAAAAGTGGTAGAAATGATTTCAAAAAATTCTGGTTTGTCATCAAATCATGGAGGTAAAATTTTTGTTTCTGAAATGGAAGAAGTTGTTGACATGGAAACACTTGATGGAAAACAAGATCTTGAAATAATTTTAGACAAAAATCAGGAATCAAAACCATTACCAAAGCGTAGTAGATTTGTTCCGTTACAAAAATTCACCTTACATAAACTACAAGAAACATATGAAGAAAACAAAGAAACTCTTCGAAATGATTACCGAATAAAATCATTTAGTGATTTTGTAAATTACTGTATTATGAAATCACTTCCAACTTTAGAAAAACAATTAAAAAATCCCACAATTGTCTACGAAAACAATTTTGGTGATTTTTAATAATAGCCATTAAACAAAGCTAATCCTACTAATGTCATACCTACTGCTGCAAGTATTAATTTTGCAATAAAAATTCTGGATATTTTCATATAGCTAAACCAACAATTAGTGGCACAACTATAACTCCAACTATTACTGCTATTTTGAGATAATCTTTACCGTGAAGTGGTTGCATCTTTTCTCTATGAAATAACTTACTTTTACGTAAATTCATAATCTTTCTTAGATCGTACTTTCCCCTTCAGCGTCAGTTGAAATATCTATTGCACGTAAAATTTGTGAAACAAAAATTTTACCAACTCTGCCATTATCTTTGATGATTCCTATGATTTCATCTTCTCTTGTATCTGGAATTATTACCTCTAAATGATATTTATCGTTAAATTGTGGCACAAAAATCTCACTTCCTTTTGATGCGTGAATTTCAGGACCTGGTCTCTTTCCTCTTCCTCTAACTTTGGAAACTGTGAGGCCACCAATTCCTACTTCTTTTAATCCCTCACTGATTGCCATGACATCGTTTTCGCCAAGTATTACTTCTATTTTGAGCATTTGATTATTATAATTTCGATTACACAAATATAATTTCTGGTTTTGATGACTAAATGATAACCATTTGTATATCAAATTTAGACATTGTTATTAATTCTAAACAAACCATTTTTTTCAATGGTACTTGATTCTGGGGATACAGCATGGATGCTCGTAGCTGGAAGTCTTGTATTGCTTATGATTCCTGCATTAGGTCTTTTTGAATCTGGACTATTGAGGAAAAAGAATGCTGCATCAATTTTTATGCAGATCTTCTTTGGTTTGGCAATGCTGAGTGTCATGTGGTTTATTTTCGGATTTAGTTTATCTTTTGGAGAATCTACTTTGGGATTGATTGGAGATACTGATTGGGTATTCCTTAAAGGAATTCCTGCTGATGCTCCATTGGAACAATATGCTCCAACAATTCCTGGTATGTTGTTTGTGAAATTTCAATTAATGTTCGCAGCAATTACTCCATTACTACTTACAGGAACAATTGCTGAGAGAATGAAGTTTAGTTCCTTTGTCATATTCATTGCTGCATGGTCTATGCTGATTTACTATCCACTTGTTCACTGGGTTTGGGGTGGTGGTTGGTTAGCACAACTCGGTGTTGTAGACTTTGCAGGTGGTATTGTTATTCACACAAGTGTTGGTATGGCAGCGTTAGCTGCGGCATTAGTACTTGGTAGAAGAAGAAACTATGGTCCTGCCATAATGATTCCTCATAGTATTCCACTAGCTGTACTTGGTTCTTCCTTGTTATGGCTTGGTTGGTTTGGATTTAATGCCGGTAGTGCACTTTCTGCCTCTGGTGGAGTTGCAGGTAACACTGTAATCGTAACTCACATGGCATCATCAATTTCTGCTTTAATTTGGGCTGGTCTTTCATGGATTAGAACTGGAAAACCATCAGTTGTTGCAACAATTAACGGTGCAATTGCAGGTCTTGCAGGAATTACTCCTGCATCAGGATTTGTCAGTGTTGAACATGCATTTGTAATCGGCATAGCAATAGGTGTAATATCATACTCTGGTGTTGTGTTGTTTAAAGAGAAACTAAAGATTGACGATGCACTTGATGTAAGCTCTGTTCACGGAGTTGCAGGAATTGTTGGCGCACTTGCAATAGGTATCTTTGCAAGTACTGCAATTAATCCTGGCGGTGTTGATGGATTACTATTTGGAAATCCTGATCAACTATGGATTCAGGCTGTCGGTGTAGCTGTTGCTGCAGTAATGGGTTTTGGTGGAACTTGGATAATATTACAAATAATCAAACACCTAATTGGAATTAGAGTATCTCCAGAAGTGGAAGATGTTGGTTTGGATATTAGTGAACATGCAGAATCTGCATATTCTGATGAAGAAGAGTTTATGCTAGATATGGATGATTATACAGACAATTTACAAGAAAAGGATGAAATACTCTTCAAAAAGAAATCAACTAGTAGTAAAAAATGACCGTCAACTATGATGAATTATCAAAACAAGTTTTAGATTTAGATCCTAAGGTTAGATTTGCCGGTGTTGCAAATAGTAAAGGAGAGATGATTGCTGGTGGACAAAAAGAAAATGTGGAAAAAATCTTAGATGGTGAAAATGTCAAAATGTCAATTCACTATGCACTACAAAAAAGGGATCTTTATACAAATTTAGCATATAAACTAGGTAAAGAACAATCATCAATAACAGAATATGCAATAGTTACCATGATTAGTATTCCAATCAATTCCAACGACTTGTTTATGATTAGTACTGAACCAAGAGCAGATTATTTTAAAATTATTGATTTTGTTCAGTCAGCACTTAATTCTCAAAACTAGAATCACTGTAGGCATAATATGCTAAGAAGAGTTGATATTCAATAAAGAAAAGATAGAATAAAAATGTCAATTTCATTTAATCTTGGTAAAAAACTTGTTTTGCTTGTAATGCTTGTAACTATGACTGCATTGGGAGTTACATCTTACATGAGTATTGATTATTCTTCTGAAACTCTAAAAGAAAGAGGAGCTGAATTATTAATTGGAGAATCTTCCATTAGAGGAGAATCTTTGATTTCGATTTTTGAATCAAGAATTGAACAAAATAATATTCTTGCAAATGATCCTATGATTCAATCACTAGTTTTAGAAATGAGCAAAATTCCAAATAACAAGTTAAAAGAATTTCAAGAAAGTAATCGTAGAGATTTCTTAATTCAAGTTCAAGCTTTTCAAGAATTAGTGGGATTTTCAATAGGATTTGAAGATACAAAAATAATTGGCAATAATGGAAAAGTCTTCTTTTCTTTAAGTGGTAATGCAGATGAAGATTTTATTAAAAATGAATTTTTTCAAAGGGGACTAAAAGGATCTTTTATTGATTTTGAACCAACAAAATCTGGTAAAAAACTAGTTGTTATTTCTCCAATATTTGCAGATGACAGTAAAAAAGGAGATAAACCAATTGGGGTAATTATCTCAAAAATGAGAACTGCGTCAATTGATAATATTTTTCTTAATCGAAGTGGACTAGGTGAAACAGGAGAGGTTTACATTGTAAATGATGATTTTTTGATGTTGTCTGATTCTAGATTTTTTGAAGATGCAGTATTTCAACAACAAGTAGATACCGTTGCTGTACAGAAGTGTTTCAATGACGAAGAAACCCATACTGGATTTTATCCTGATTATAGAGGAATTCAGATATATGGTTCATCTTACTGTGCATCAGATTTTGGAATTGTCTTACTTGCAGAAATGGATGAAAAAGAACTTGTTGAGCCGATAAAAATTTTACAAACTAGAATTTTACTTACAAGTCTACTAATAACAATGCTAATGGGATTAGTTGCATACTTTGCTGCAGAATCATTATCACGACCATTAACGTCACTCAAAAATGCTGCAAACAAAATTGCAAATGGTAAATTTGATGTTAGGACAAACATTACAACAGGAGATGAAATTGGGGCATTATCACAAGCGTTTGATTCAATGGCACAAAAATTAGAAGAATCATTAATTGAAATTAAAGAAAAAGAAGAAGTCATCAAGCAACTTGAGGGAGGTATGTTGCTAAAGTTTTCTCAGCATGAAGAAAATGATTGCGTGGGTGTAATTGACATGAGTGATTCTACTCGAATATCATCTAAATTATCAGATGATGATGTGAGTAAGATGTATGAAATTTTTCTGAATTTTATGGCCAAAATTGTTCTTAAACACAAAGGAGAGGTTGTAAAAAATATTGGAGATGCTTTAATGTTTAGATTTGCAAATATTGATTCTAAGGATAATGTAGCAATAAAAAATGTTCTAGAATGTTGTTTGTCCATGATCGAATCTCATGATGAACTAAAAAAAGAACTTAATGCACAAAATATAGATGCATTAGATTACAAAATTAGTGCAACATATGGTGCTGTAAAAGTAGCTGAAAGTACTACTTCAAAAATTTCTGATATTTTTGGACCTACAGTTAATCGATGTTTTAAGATTAATTCATTTTGTCCAAAAAATAGTATGGTAGTTGGTAGTAACATGTATGAAATTTTAAAAGAGTTTGATGAATACGAATTTACTCAATTTTGTTCAATTGAAATAAAAAAGAAATATGGTTATAGTATTTTTGAAGTTAAAAGAAGAAAATAATCTGCATTGTACTGAATAATCTAAATTTCATGCTCAAATTAGATTCTCAATTCAGAGAATCACTTACAAAAATGAAAATAACATCAAGTATTTAATTAACTAAATTATGCTTTTAGAATATGAAATTTTTATTATTGTCTATTCTTTTTGCACTTTTAACATCTACATCTTTTGTATATGCTGAGGAATACATAATCGATATTCCATTTGGAGCATATAATCCTGAATTAAACACTCCTGCAGAAGTTTGGTATGATCCTCCTCAAATAACTGTCACAGTTGGAGATGTAATTACTTGGTATAATGATGACAGAGAAGCTCATACTGTAACTAGTGGAGAGAGTCCTGGACGATTTGGATGGATGGATAATCGAGATTTTGGAACACCTGATGGAGTATTTGATAGTGCTCAATTTGCCCCAGGAGAATCATGGTCATACAAATTTGAAGAATCAGGTTCATTCACATATTTTTGTATTATCCATCCTTGGATGGAAGGAATTGTAATTGTTGAAAAAGAAATACCAGATTATCCTCATGATGCTACAGGTAAAAAATTAGAATTTCCATTATTACAATATACTCCAGATAGAAACATAGAAGTCAATTTAACATGGGATCCACCAGTGATTAAAACTCATGAAAAAATTCAATTTGTATACCAATTCTATGATCCACGATCAAATTCAAATCTTGCAGAAATGAAATATAATTTTGTGATTTTTCAAAATGGGCAAGAGATTTTTAGAGATGAGGGATTAAGTCAGATTGGTGGTGATTACAGAAATTTTGTTTTCAGTGATTCTGGTTCAATCATAGTAAGAATAGAAGGAATTCAAACACCTTCATTTTTAGCTGAAGAAAGTGTTACTGTATTTGGTAAAGTTGAAAGTAAAGAACAACGTTCTGTTGATTTTACTTCAGCTGTTTACGATAATCCAGAAAAAACTACTCATGAAACTTATCACATAAAACCAGCTCAAAGACTAACAACCTATTACGAATTGATGCTATTCATAATTCTAATTCCTGGTGTGATGTTTCTTATTGCACTTTTTTGGTTAAAGAAAAAACCAAAAATTAGTGATGAAACGCCTGGCGCTGTTAAAATCTAAAATAATAAAAAGAAATTAAAAATTGATTGAACTAATCTAATCGATTAATTCAGTCCAACCTTTGACGAAGACTGAGTTCTTGTAGAGTGGAACTGGTTGTCCAACAGTAAAGTCCATTGGTCGCATCCAAAAGATTGCTTTTGTTGGGCATACACCAATGCATGCACCATCTGAAATACATCTTTCTGGGTAGAAGACAAATGCTTTACCTCTCTTCCAGCCTTCAACTGGTTTTACTCTAAGGACATCTGGTCCAAGTGTGGTACAGATTTCTACACATAGTGCGCATCCGATACACATTTGTTCGCTGATGTCTGGAATAATTCCTACTGGCATAACAAAATTATTTCTTGATTTGGTATTAATATAATTTGCCTAAAATTATGATGTTATAACGGCGTTTGATAATTTATAACGGCGTTTTAAAATTGATCGCTATAGCAAGATGTTAAACATTTTCTTGTTTTATAATGAATTTTCTTGAATTAGTGCCTACTTTTTCTAATGTAACAATAACTAAATCATTTAGACTTTTTTTAAGAAAATAGACTCCTGTTTTTTCTGATTTTATGATATGTTTTCCTCCTGGAGATAGTACCCATTCATCATCATCTTTTTTTCGTGCCATCCCAGTTACTATCACAGATGATTTAGTTTGATTTCCAATAGATGAGAGTAGCATTATACAAGAATTAATGAATCTTGCAGACTCTAATCCATCAAACAAATTGTAAACTCCATTAAACGAATCAACAATTACTAAAAATCTCTCTTTTGATATATTGGAAATAATTTTTGATAACTTTTCTTTCCAATCTATTTTATCTGGACAAAAAATTGTTACATTTTCTTTTTTCTTAATCATTCCAGATTGTACATATCCTGTATAAAGTAAATCCATATCTACAATAATTATTGGATCCTTTACTGAATTGATTAATCTATTAAGAAATTCTATTTTATGGAAAGGTTTTGAGCATAATATGATATTGGGATTTTTTTGTTCAAATTCAATTTGAATTTTTATTAAATCATCATCTATAGATAACTCAGGATTTTTATCCAACACTACTTTAGGATTTTACAGATATAATAATGAATTTAGTATCAAAAGACATTTCAAATGATTTTCCAACATCTGATAAAATCTATCTAAACAATGCATCTGTATCCCTTATGCCTACTCAAAGTATTGAAGCAATGAAAGAATTTCTTGTCACATACAATTCTATTGGTCCAGACTCAAAAGATTCTGAACCTTTTGTGACTGAGAAACTTCGAAATGTGAGAAAAACTATTGCAAAAATTATTTCTTGTCAACCTGATGAAGTAATTCTTACTCAAAGTACAACTGATGGAATTAATTTTGTAGCAAATGGATTATCTTTTGATAATAACTCTAACATGATCATTCGTGGAATGACCCATGAACATCATTCCAACCTTTATCCTTGGCTAAAATTAAACGAAAAAATTTCTATAAAAAATCTATCAATTGATAGTAATGGTTTTTTCAAATTAGATGATTTAGAATCTCTTATAGATGATAATACAAAATTGGTTGCTCTAAGTCATGCTCTGTATAATACTGGATCCATATTGCCTGTAGAAGAAATAGGAAAAATTCTCCACAACAAAGTTCCGTTCTTTATTGATAGTGCACAAAGTATAGGGTGTATTGGAAATATTGATGTCTCCAAGATTCAATGTGATTTTATGTCTTTTAATGGATCTAAATGGCTTTGCGGTCCTATGGGTACAGGATTATTTTATTGTAATAGAAAGTCTAGTGAATTATTAGAACCAAAGACAATTGGAGGTGAATCTGCAATTATTTATGATGATTCAAAACTAGCATACAAAGAATTACCAGACAAATTTCAAACTGGTTTTAGAAATTATGTGGGAATTGTTGGATTAGAATCATCTGCAAATTATTTATTGGATTTTGGTATGAATAACATTCGTGAAAAAAATCAACACTTGTCAAATCTTTTAAGAGAAGAATTATCAAAAATACCAAATATTGTTCTATATGGTCCAGAAGATCAAAATTACAGAACAAGTATTGTTTCATTTAATATCAAAGGATTTGATTCACAAGAAATTGTAGATAAACTTGAAAAACAAAATATTGTTTTAGCTGTTAGAGAAATAATGGAAAATAAAATAGTACGAGCATCTCCTCACTTTTTCAATACTGAATCTCAAATCCTTCAAGTAATTGATGCAATAAAGAAACTATAGATTTTCTTGTTCTTCAATTACCATCATAGTCAATGTTGATTGAACTTTACTAATTTTTCTAATTTTGTTGGTGATAATTGAACGTAGTTTTTCAGCATCATCAGAGGATAATTTCAAGACTATATCGTATACTCCGTAAACGCCTTGAACTTCAAAGTCTACTTTTTCTTCAACAAGAATTTGCTTCACTTCGTTGATTATTGATTCATCAGTTCCTAAATCCGAGTTCAATAGAACATATGCTGTAGGCACAAGTGAGTTTTTCATGAGACCGTATTTAACCTTTCATTGCTCAAAAATTGATTAATTACCAATGCATTTTGATGATGTGAAACCAATAGATTTGTCACTTACCATATCAGAATCTATTCCAACCTTTCCTGGATCCCCAAAACCACAATTCATTGCTTGGTCAGATATCAAAGATGATGGGTATAATCTTGAACTTTTATTCCTAAGTTCACATACAGGAACACATCTTGACGCACCATATCATTTTGTTAAAAATGGCCTAAAAATTAACCAAATTCCACTAGAGAGATTAATTGGAAAAGCTATTCTGATAAAACTTAAAAAAACTAGGAATTCTTCTATTACAAAATCAGATATTACATTATTTGAAAAAAAGAATGGAAAAATTCCAAATCATTCATCAATATTTTTCTATACAGGATGGCAAAAAAATCTAAAACGAGATAATTATTTTACTGAAAATCCTGGATTGGATTATTTTTCAGCTAAATATCTTGTATCAAAAAAGATCAATCTAGTCGGTATAGACTCACCAAGTATAGATCTTGGAAAAGATGAATCATTTTCAGTCCATCATATTTTATCAAAAAATAATATTTTGATTGTAGAAAATTTGGCAAACATGAACAAAATTCAATCTAAGGAATTTCATTTTACAATTCTTCCATTAAAGCTAAAAGATGCAACAGGTTCACCTGTTCGTGCAATGGCATCATAATTTAGTCACATTAAATTTCGTAATACTAAAAATATAGAGTAATGTCAAATCTATCATGAGTAAACCTGGTAATATTTGGAGAAAAGTTCACGGAAAAATTACGAAAAAACCAACAAACTTTTCTTGGCTAATTGAAGAAAAATTAGCAGGCTCAGGTATTCCAACAAGCTCTGATGAATTTGATTGGCTTCTAAATCAAGGAGTAAAATCAATTGTAACAATGACTGAAAATGCATTGCCAGATGATTGGGTGAAAAATATTGGCTATCTACATGTACCAACTCCTGATTTGACAGCTCCTGATATGGATAGAATAGATTCTGCAGTAGATTTCATTCATGAACAAATTAACAATAATCAAGCAGTGATGGTTCACTGTGCAGCTGGAATGGGTAGGGCTGGAACAATACTGGCATGTTATTTCATCAAGTACAAAAAATTCTCTGCAGAAAATGCAATCAAAAAAATTCGAGATGAAAGACCTGGTTCAATTCAATCTGAAATACAAGAGCTAGCTATTGGATTTTATGAAAAACATGTGAGAAATTAGTTTAAACAAATTCTGAAACTAATTTTCCATCTACAACTTTAATCTTCAAGGTTTTATTTTCTTGAAAAGTTAAAGTTAATCCTCCGTCTGAATCAGGATCTTCTACTTTAACAAGTTCTAGCATTTTGATTGCATCAAATTTTTCCATTCATATCACCTATTCTGGAATTGACACCGTCTCAATTTTACCATCAACTGCTTTTATGAACAAAAACCTGTTGTCTTTGAAAATAAAGGTAATTCCATCTTCCTTATCAGGTTCTTCAACTTCAAGTATTGGTTGTCCTAACAGACCATCGTATTTTGCCATTAGTATTTTCCAGAAAAAAGTTCCTTATATCCCTAATTGATTGTAATTTCAATTTCACTAGAACTGTTTTTGATACTTCCAGTTTCTGTAAAATCATGTTTTTGCCAAGATGCAAAAGTTTCGGCTCCAATCTTGTGTTTACCTGGTCCTAAATCTGATGCTTTGAATACAAATTTTTCATTAAAATCAAACAATTCTTGTCTTACTTCCTCTTCTGATAATCTGATAAATGGTTCAAAATTTTTGGCTACCTGTACCCAAATTCGTCTATCCTTCATTGGATTGACTAGTTTTGGATTTCTTGTCCAAAATATTGCTGCCTTTCTGTATGTATCTATGGTTCTGCCTAATTCCTTCTTTCTGAATCCTCCCGATGTCAATTTTATTCCATATTTCAATTTGAATGAAACATCATTGTTGTTGTATGCTTTTGTCCAATTAGCCTCATTGAAGGCTTCTCTGAGGTCCCCTTCAATTGAAAATTGGACATTTATCTCAATATTCTCATCAGACGAGTACTCATCCTTGGATTTTACTAATTCGATCGTAGAAATCTTGCTTTCTCCCATTGTTACCGCTCATAATGATTTATATCCGCAATAAGTGCTTTTTCTGAATACATGAACGCACAAGTGATCAGTTCCGAGCCTAAAGAAATCAGCCTTTCAATCACTGAGACTGATATTGGAATTTTGTACATAATTCAGCATGAACTACTAAAAGCATCAAATATCGATTTTGCAGGTGTTATAGTAAAACATCCTCTTACTAACGAATGTTGGATGAGAATTAATTCTAGTTCAAAACCACTCGGCGAAATCAAAAAAGCAACAGATTCAGCAATCAAAATGGCTGAAGAATTCAAGCAACTATTCAATTCTAAAATCAAGGTAAATTAAATTGAAATTTTGCCCCAAATGTGAGGTCAAATTAAAAAATAGTGATTCAGGCCTTCAATGTTCTAAATGTGGTTACACTGAAGGGGAAAAAGCTAAACCAACAAAAAAAATTCCTACTGAAGAAGAACCAGATTTCTCACTTCTTGCTTTTGAAGGAGATGAAGGTGAAGAATCTAATCCAACAGTAAAAATTGACTGTGAAAAATGTGGACATGATGAAGCAGTTGGTTGGATGTTTCAAACTAGAAGTGCTGATGAACCTACAACTAGATTTTATCGATGCCAAAAGTGCAAGTACACATGGCGTGATTACACATAACGTTTAACTTGTACTTAAAGAGAAGAAAATTGATTTGACTTTTGGAGCAAAAACAAGTGGATCAGATGATCTAAAGGCCATTATTTCTGCAATTTCTACACTTGTTGAAGAAGCAACTTTTGTTGCAACAGCAGAAGGAATAACTTTCAGAGGTATGGATCCATCACATGTTGCTCTAATTGATATTTCTTGGCCAAATTCTGCATTTGAAAAATATGAATGTGATAGTGATATTAAATTTGGAGTAAGGATTGATGAATTTTCAAAACTTATCAAAAGAGCTGATAAAAAAGATAGCATAGAGATTAGTATCTCTGAACAAAATATGTTACTTGTAACAGTTGGAAAAAATAAAAAATATAAAATGCGTTTAATCGAAAGTTCTGCAACTGATACTCCATTACCAAAAATTCCATACGATTCAAAAATTGTTTTAACATCTTCAAAATTTGATAAAATATTAGGTGATGTACAAGTGGTATCTGATTATCTTACAATACAAACATCTGATTCAAAAGGAGATTTTTCAGGAAAAGGTGATTCAGGTGAAGTTGTAATTGATTTAGATAAAGATGATAAAGAGATTGAAGAAATTTCTTCAAAAGAAGACAGTGTTGGTACTTACAGCCTTGAATACCTAAATCCTGTAGTAAAAGCCGTAGGCTCCAATGCAGGCTCAATTACATGTGAATTTTCAACTGCAAAACCTCTTCGAATTGAATTTAAAGTAGCAAATATTGGTAGAATTCACTTTTACTTGGCTCCACGCGTGGAAAGTTAAAGCATTTAAAGATTAACTAGTTCAGGTATTTTGAATTGAGACTTGTAATAAAATATGGTGGAACATCAATATCTGCCGCAAAAGACATTCAAGCAGTAGCTAAACACCTTAATCAATTATCAAAGAAAAATCAAATTGTTGTTGTGTGTTCTGCAACTAGTGGAACCACTGATGATTTAATAGAAATTTCTGAATCAATAAAAAAAGAAAATAAATCAAAAGCAGAACAACTTGCATCAAAAATTACCAATAGACATAAACAATTGGCCAAACAAACAATCAAAAAATCTGATATACGAAAAAAATTACTTACAAAATATGATGAAGATTTTGCTGAACTTATTGCACTAATTGATGGAATGGTGTTGTTAGGTGAAGTTACACCAAGAACAATGGATTATCTGTTTTCATTTGGAGAAAGATTATCAATAAAATTAATTTCATCAGCAATTAATGATTCTGGAATAAAATCAGTTCCTCTTACTGGTAAGGAAGTAGGAATTGTTACTGATTCTAACTTTGGTGAATCAAAACCCCTCATAGATACAACTAGGTTAAGAGTATCAAAAACTGTAGATGCTTTATTTTCAAAGAAAACAATCCCAGTTGTAGGTGGATTTGTCGGTGCTGATCAACATGGACGCGTAACCACTTTTGGTAGAGGTGGGTCTGATTATTCTGCAACAATTGTAGGTTCTTGCATTAAAGCAGATGAGATTTGGTTGATGAGTGATGTAGATGGATTAATGACTGCTGATCCAAAGATTGTAAAAAATGCAAAATTACTCAAAGAGGTATCCTACGTAGAGGCAATTGAAATGGCTCTATTTGGTGCAAAGCAAATACATCCAAGAACGTTTGAGCCTTTAATTACAAAGAAAATTCCAATGAAAATTAGAAATTCTTTCAATACTAAAAATGAGGGAACCCTAGTTTCTGCATCAACTTCTGCTGCTGTAAAAAATACTGTAAAATGTGTAAGTAATGTAAAAAATAATGGATTAATTGATGTTCAAGGAGGCAGTATGGTTGGAACTCCAGGTACTGCAGGAAAAATATTTGCAACATTGGCAAAAGCTGGAATCAATGTTATGATGATCTCTCAAAATCCTTCTGAATCAAGCATAACAATTGTAGTAAAGAATACTGATCTTGACAAAGCTGTTAGTGCATTAGAATTGGAACTATTGGGTAAGATAATCAAAAAATTAGATGTGACTACAAATGTTGCCATAATTGCATTAATTGGTTCAGGAATGAGAGGAACAGTTGGAGTTGCCTCAAAAGTTTTTGGTGCAATTGAGAAAAATAAAGTAAATGTATCCATGATTACACAAGGTTCATCTGAACTTAATCTTGCATTTGTTGTAAAAAATTCTGATACTAATACAGCTGTTCGTGCTTTACATAATGAATTTGCACTAGATAAAATCAACTAAGACAAATCATTTAAGGGAACAATCTCAAGATAGTTTATTGAAAAAACTTTCAGCTTTTATATTAATTGGAATTTTTACAGTTGGTATAATTTTCGTATCTTCAACTTCTGATCAATTTGTTGATGCAGGTTCTAGAAAAAAAATCCACTTTACTCAAACTATAACATCTTCTCAAGATCCTGGCCAAGGACATGAAAATCATCAACTGGCACTTATCTTATCACCAAATGAAGGAACAATCTATGATGGTTCAATGACATTTACCTCTAGCGAGCCTGTACAGATTGTAGTTTTACATGAAATTAATTCTCAAGAATCAAAAGGTCAGCCTATATGGACTGTAGATGGAAAAACAATTTATGGTTTATCTTTAGTTGATTTGAAAAAAAATTCTGGTTCATTTGAGTTTACAGGTGCTGCTCTTGCTTTGCATTCTCCAAATTCAAAAGAATTTACTACAACTGTAAGTGTTGATGGATGGATTAGAGGTCAACCGACTGAAGTAATTATGCAAAAAATAGAATTGCAAAAAGAAGAACCATCTCAATTACTTTCAAGAACAAATGTTCCAGCTACAATTCCTATGCACAAAGGAATCTATGAGGGAAATCAAGTTCTTTACATTATAACAGATGGAAGTGACAAGGATTATGCAGAAACAATTACTAAAAAACAAGAATGGACCGTGGAACTTGCTCCAGTAATTGCTGATGTTCCAGAAAATACTCTTCAAAAATTATTTATTTTTAAAAATGGAGTAAAAGGTGATGGGATTTATGGTTTTCAAGATGAAGTGTTTTCTAGCACACCATCACAAAAATTAGAATATAGTGCTTTGAGTTCTATCATTGAAGTTACTTGGAAAGTAGGTCAAAAAGAAATTGAATTTGAATCTGCAGCAGATATAATTGCAGCAGAAGAAGGTGGCCGTATTGAATTTAATGAAACAGGAATTGTTCTAAATACCCCTCAAATTATTTGGCCTGATGGACAAATGTTAGTTCGTTCAGACAAAGAAATTTCTGATGAAATGCCGTACAGTGGCGGTCAAATAACTGAAATCAATGAAGAAGAAATGACTGTAACTTTTGTAGCTCATAGAGGCTGGGGCCCAGATGGAAGAACAATTTACTATATTGTTACTGATGCTACACCGTCAGGACCTGCTGAAGCAATGGGCGTTGTCTCATCACAAAGTTCTGCAAATCTGATAGCTCATTCAGGAGCAGTTGATCTTTTCCAATTCAAAAATGGAATCGTTGGATCTGGTCCACTAGGATTTCAGGCAGGAATTGCTGGAGCCTCCACCGATGACGCAAATTATAGTCCGATGTGGAGAATTTATCTCGTTGAATGGAATGATGCAAAATCAGCAAAAATTCTAGAAACAAAGTCAGATATCGACTCATTTCGTATAGATGGTTTGTTATCAGTAAGTATTGCACGACCAACTAACAGTGATCATATAGTAAATTGTCCATTCATTGATCCATTTCAATAGAGATCACTAAACGGATAAATTACTTGATAAAAAATTTCTTTTAAAATTGACTGGTAAACTCTACATTGTTGGTGTTGGACCTGGACACCATGATCATATGACATTTCGAGCAAAAGAAGTAATCGAAGAAAGTGACACAATTGTAGGATATGAAACCTATGTAAATTTAGTTCAAGATCTAATTGGAGGAAAAACAGTTCATCGTTATGCTATGACACAAGAAGTTGAAAGAGCTCATCAATGTATTGATCTTGCTAAATCTGGAAAAATAGTTTCACTTGTTTCAAGTGGAGATCCTGGAATTTATGGCATGGCTGGTTTAATCTATGAAACACTTGCTGAATCTGGTTGGAATCCTAAAGATGATTTACAAGTTGAAATTGTTCCTGGTGTATCTGCATTAAATTCATGTGCATCAATTGTTGGCTCTCCTCTGATGACTGATTTTGCAGTTGTCAGTATGAGTGATTTGTTAGTTCCATGGGAAGTAATTTCAAAAAGAGTTGAGGCAGCTGCACAAGGTGATTTTGTAATTGTAATTTACAATCCTGCAAGTAAGAAAAGAATTCATCAATTACAAGATACTAGAAAAGTTCTTCTAAAATATAGAAAACCTACTACACCTGTTGCAATAATTAAAGGTGCATTTAGAGAATCTGAAACAATTGTAATGACTGATTTAGAGAATTTACCAAACCATTCAGATCAATTAGGCATGGTTAGTACTGTGATTATTGGAAATTCATCAACATACACATACAAAGATTTAATGATTAATCCAAGAGGTTACAAATCAAAATACAATTTAGAAGAACAAACTAATCCCAATCTTAAAGTCTAAAAGCTTTTCTTAATTGCTTCACTTAGCTCTTTATTTAGATTTAATTTTTCTCTAATTGGTGAAACCACTTTAACTAAATAATTACCAACAGTTTGTTTCAAATCTCCAGGATGTAATTTCTTTTCTGCAAAATCTTTTTCCAGTTGATTATAATCAGTATATGATATATTTCCACCAAATTTTTCAGGTCTTTCTACATTCATTTCGTTAAATTCATGGAAGATTACTGTTCTAGAAATTTCTAAGAGTGGATTATTTTCTATATTTGCTTCTTCACACCAAGCCTTGCTTATTTTCTTCTTTATTTCGTCATCAGTATTATGAATAAAAATACCTGAATTTGGATCTGATTTACTCATTTTTCCTAATATTTTACTATCATGTGCATCTGTAGGCTTTGAGAGCCCTGGTAATAGCTTGTGATGAACAGCGACAGGAACCTTCCACTTCATTTTTGGAAAAATCTCTCTTACTAACATGTGAATTTTCCTTTGATCCATTCCCGCATGTGCAATATCTATGTCTAAAGAATGAATATCAACTGCTTGCATTGCTGGATAAAGTAACTTGGCAACATCAATTTTTTTGTCATCTTCTGATCTCCCCATTATTGTTAAAGTTCTCATTGTCCTAGCAATTGACATGTGTTTTGTAAATTTAACAAGTTCAGACCAATATTCTGTTTTCTCTTCATATAATTTTGAACCTAAGATAATTTCAGCTTCAGGACAAACTAACTTGAAAGCATCTTGATAATATTTTGAAACTTTTGCAATTGTTTCCCAATCTCCACCTAGTTTATCATTAATCAGAGTATGCCAATCTGCAAGAAAGATTTTACATTTTACTCCAGCTTTTACAAAATCATTGATTTTAAAACCTGTACTGATCAGACTACCAAGATGTAAAAAACCAGAAATTTCTAAACCAATATAGTGATTTGGAGATGAATTTGTTTTGAATAGCTCAATTAGTTCCTCCTGTGTTACAATTTCTTCTGTTGGCGGTCTTTGAATCAAATCTACTTTTTCTTTAATATCCAAATCAAAACAACTTTTGAGAATAAACGTATAAAGTTATTCAAAAATTTTATTTAATCTTGTAAGCTTTGAATAGAGGATATTTCTAGAATATTCATGACTCTTGAAGAAGGATTAGAATTAATTGAAAATTATAAAAAAGGTCTTGAGAAATTTCTTGAAACATTACCTGAACAATCAGTTCAATTAGGCTCAGAAATGATCCAAACTTTATCACTAAATTCAAAAAATCAGATTAAAAATTTAGAAGCAATTGAGAAAGCTTTGAAACGACAGTCAAAATACGAATCTGGATTATCTGAATAATTCTATTTGCAATTCTTTTTGTGTTTTCTCAAATCCTCTGAATAATCAAATTCAGCCCCACAAGCTCTGCATTTTTCGTTTTTCTTATTATGAGCTTTTTCTTGATGTTTCTTTAATCTTTCAGAATCAGGAAGTACGGTTCCACATTTTTTACACTTTAATTCATTTTTGTTAGAACCGAATAATCCCATAATGAAAGGATTCATACATACTAGAAATAGTTTTTTTTGTAAAATTTATCTAAAATATACAACTCATTTAAATTTCTGATTCATCTAGGCTTTTTCTAGGTTTTATGCTTAGATAAAATGCATGAGTACTAATGATAAATGATGCTAGAAATACTTTGGTTGCAAAAACTAAATTCCATGGTCTTTCAGGATCTGGATACGAAACTGATAATCTATCAATATCCGGAACAACTCCGTCAATAATACCTGCAGTCATTTGTGCATTTAGTACTGTAAAATTGTATAATACTTCATAGAGAGATATGATTGAAAATCCTAGTAACATCAATTGCAGTAATGCCATTTTTGTACCGACAATTTTATCTCCTGCAGTTCTTCTCCATCCGATCCTTGTAACACAATACCATCCAATTATTGTGGAGAAAAATATCCAAGTTGACACTCTTGCAAAATTTTCAAATGGAATAGTTGTATTATGAATTGCTTCTCCCATGACATAAGTTCCATTTTCAATCCATTCTATTGTGGTGACATACACTCCAAAAATCAGAGATGATGCCATTATGAATCCAGAAATATAGAAAATATACAAATAAACTTTGTAACCTGAATCTGATTTTTCAAGATGACGTGGTTTCATAATGCCGTTAGCCCAATTTTGAAATATAAAAATTCATGTTTCATTCTTGAGATTTATAGACTAGTTATAAACAGGAATAATGTTGAAAATTCCAATTAACATTCCTATTGTAGGCAAAGAAGAGATCGCAGTAGTCACATCTATTCTTCAAAATGGTGCTTTGACCTCAGCTGCAAATCAAGGAGGAAAACATGTCCAAAATTTTGAAAAATCAGTAACATCATTTGTGAAATCTAAATATGCAATTGCAGTTAATTCTGGTACTGCTGCATTACAGGCTGCACTTTATGCATTGGATATAAAAAATGGGGATGAAGTCCTGGTCCCTTCATTTACGTTTGTAGCAACTGCAAATGCTGTTGTTTCAACTGGAGCAAAGCCTGTTTTTGTCGATATTTTAAAAGAAAATTTTACTATGGATCCGGATGATCTAGAAAAAAAGATTACAAAAAAAACTCGTGCGATCATTCCAGTTCATCTTTACGGAAATATGGCTGATGTAGATAGACTATCTGAAATTTCCAAAAAATATAATCTTCCAATAATTGAAGATTCTGCTCAATCTTTGGGAAGTAAGTATAAGGGAAAACATTCTGGTACTTTTTTTGAAATGGGATGCTATAGTATGTATCCTGCAAAGGTAATGACTGCGGGTGAAGGTGGTTTTATTGTAACTAACAATAAAAAACTTAGAGACAAATTACTAATGATTAGAAATCATGGAATGGTTCATGGATATGATACTAAGATGTTTGGATTGAATTTTCGATTACCAGAAATCAGTGCTGCAATTGCAACTGTTCAAATGAAAAAACTTCCAAATTTTTTAAAACTTAGAAAACAAAATGCTGAATTATTATCAAAATTACTCTCTGGACTTAAAGTTACACTTCCTCATCAACGAAAAAATGAAAATGTTAACTGGTATCTGTATACTATTGCAATTGAAAAACGTGATAAGCTTTTGAAAAAATTAAATGAAAAAGGAATTGGTGCTGCATCTTACTATCCTACACCAGTTCACAAAACACCATTTTACAAACTAAATACAAAACTTCCAATTACTGATTGGGCTTCATCACATGTTCTTTCAATACCTATTCATCCAAAAGTAACACAAAAAAATATTGAATTTATTGCCAAAACTATTCGTGATACCCTGTGAATGCTATAGGTGAAGCAATTGGAGAAATTTGTAAGCTAATTTTACCAATTAATGAGGAATATTATCTTGGAAATTCAAATTCCGCAATAGCTGTTTGTACACTTTCAAGCATAAATTTACTCAAAAACTTTACAAATTCTGAAATTCTAAACAAAATATCAATAGCTGGACGACTACTTTCTGAAAATAAAGGAATTGATTCTATAATCAAATATGTCAATAAAAATCCCCAAGTTAGTACCATTATTGTTTGTGGAAAAGAGGTTTGGGGACACAAATCCGGTCATTCATTATTTGAATTACACAAAAATGGGATTGATCAAAATAATCGTATAATTAATTCTACTAGTCCAGATCCTTATCTTACAGTATCAGAATTAGAGATAAAGTATTTTCAAGATAAGATAAATCTTGTAAACTTGATTAATGAAACTAAATTTGAATTAATTTTAGAAAAATCTGGAATTTTTTAGTATCCATTTCGCTGTCTTTCACGATTGATTTCATTTTTCTTTTTGTATTCCTCTAAAATGTCGTCAGGGGTTAATTTTAGCTCTAGTGATGCTTGTACAACAAAATGCCAAATATCGATTAATTCTTCTCTTGCTTCAGCTTCGTTAAATTCAACTGGGGTTTTCCACCATTTCCAGTTTGTTGTACGTTGTAGTTCTACTGCCTCGTGCATAATAGCTGTACATAAAGCAGAAACTTTTCCTTCAGTATCTTTTGGATATCTATCCAATTTCATCATTTCAGAAAGACCTTTTTGGAGTTTGAATATTGTTTCCAGTCGATCTTTTTCAGATGTTTCTTGTGACAATGACAAATTAATTTGATAAATAATTGAACTTAAGTCTTTTTAGAATCGAATCATTTTTTCATATATCTTGACTCGTTTTGCAATGTCACCATTTTTTATTTTTAATAATCCATCTAATCCATATTTTTCAACAGCAAATGATCCTAAAACATTTCCATAAACTACTGCTTTTTTAATATCTGATATTTTGGTAGATTTTTTACTTGCAAGGTAACCAATCATTGCACCAGCAAAAGAATCTCCTGCCCCGGTTGGATCTACAACATCTTCTAATGAGAATCCAGCAGTTGGAAAAATTACATCATCATAAAACATCAAGGAACCATGTTCTCCTTTCTTAATTATAACATATTTTGCACCCCAATCCATCATTTTCTTTGCACATTTTATCAGATTGAATTCTTTTGTTAGTAATTTAGCTTCTTCATCATTAATTACAACTGCATCTACTGCTTTGATCATTTTAATTACTGCTTCACGCTTAGTAGATATCCAAAAATCTATGGTGTCACACATAGAAAATTTAATTTTATCAAATTCTTTGATTAAAGAAGTATTTTGCTCTGGATCATTGTTTGCAAGATACACGAATTGAGATTTTTTGTAAGCTTCTGGTACAGTTGCTTTAAAATCACCAAGAACATTCAATTCAGTTTTTAATGTTGATCTGGTACTTAGTGTATCATCATATTTTCCATCGTAACGAAATGTTTTACCTTCTTTGATAGTCAATCCTTGTAAATCAAGATATTTTGATAAAATTTTATGATATGGTTTAGGAAAATCTTTTCCAACTACAGCAATTAATCCAGTATCTACAAAACTACTAGCAGAAATAGCTGCAAATGTGGCAGCTCCACCTAAAACATTCTTTAATATTTTTTTTGGAGTTCTAATAGTATCTAACGCTGTAGATCCAAATACAGTAAGCATTTATTAAAAAATTAGTTTTGATGTATAAATTCCCTTGCTTGTTCTTCTGTAGGATAGTATACAAATGGAACATCAAGTGATGTAATTACCATATCATATTTTATTACCCCTGAAATCCTTACTGAATTTGATTCGTCATTTGAATTTGCATCTGTATGGAATGTACCTTTGACATAGCTACTTTCTAATGGTTGTAAAGTAAATGAATCTAAATTACCTTTTCCAATAATCTCATCATTAGAAATTATAAAAAATTCAGTTTCACCTGCTGTTAATATTAACAATGAAGGGTTATCAAATTGCAATTCTACATTATAGTTTGAGCCTTTTTCATTTTCATCTACTAATTCACTTTGACTAATACTTACTCCAATTTGTGAGGCAGATGCATATTGTGAATAACCAAAAATACTCATGCCTAGTACAAATAGAACAATTATGCCTGCTTTTTTAGATGATTTCATGACTAGTTTTAACAAATTTACATTTTAACCAAGAACGAAAAAATTCCCAATAAATTGTGTAAAAGTTTTGATCTAATCTTAAAGCTCCTTAGAGCTAACAGAATAAATCAAAATTATATGATTATTTATCAGTGGCTAGAATTAAACTCAAAATAGGCGAAAATGAAATTGAAGTTGACTCTAGAGATTTCTATGTTGATAATACTACATTAGGTGAAATTATTGATGATTTATCAAATCATTTACCTGAAAATCAAGCAAAAATTGTCTATGAAACTGAATCTATTGAAAAACCAATTCAAGTTGAGGAGACAACTCCCTATGGTTTGGAATATCTAGATGATGCTGAAGCATATGAACCAGAATTCAATGAACCAAAATACATTACATTTCATGAAATTAAATCAAAATTAAGAATTTTAGGAACAAGTAGATTCTTTGATTCACCAAGAACAGTTACTGAAACCGTTCAACAACTTAGAGAATATGGTTGGGCTGCTAGTCCACTAGATGTATCGAAAACCTTGGCAAAAATGGCATCATGTAAAGAAATTATGAAAAATTCTGAAGAGAATAGAACTCATTATTTTGCTCAAGAACAATTAGTTGCTAACTAGAAATATAATCACATTTTTGACATTTAGAAAAAATTTCTCCATCTAAATGATCAAAATGAATTTTACATTGATTACATGTATGATGCATGTCAAAATACCCATCTTTTTCAATTTCTCCAATTCTATTTGATTCTAAATCTGTGCTTTTGCACTTTATGCAATGACATCCACATTCGATTTTCATAACTATTCTCCGATAATGTATGTATAGTTGAAAAGACTATACAAATCATTGGAAAAGAAACGAGAGATACCAATAGAAATTGATGATCATTTCAAACTTTTTGGAAAGGAACCATGGGAAGTAGATTACGGTGAAAAATGTGCAGTATGTGATGTTAGAATTGATGAATATGGGTTTTGTTCTTGCGGATCTAGTGGAGATTAAATTTTCTTATTTATAAAAAATTACAATTATCAAAATTGTTTAACACTTACCAATTCCAAACCAAGCAAGAAACTTATCCCACCATCCACATTCTATTACTTCAACAGTATAACTTGGTTCAGAAGTAACAGTAGTGCCTAATATTGAAATTTCACCAGTAGTATCTGGTCGCATGTTAATCCAATTATGGGTTCCATTGGTGATGTATTTGTTAAAGAAAATTTTTTCATCATTTAAAAATACTTGATATGGCCCTAACAATAATTCTAAAGGAATTACAATAGTTACAAATTGATTTGCATCATTTACTTTAAAACTAATTTCTTTATTTGATTGGCTAAAATCAATTTTTTCTATTTCTGCAAATGTTCTTATTTCAATTCCAAATTCTTTATTTTCCCAATTAACATATTCAATGTTTTTTGGTTCTCCAATTGAATATTCTAAAATCATTTGACAACCATGACAAGCAAATCCTCTTTTATCATCCAAATAAACAGGTCTTTCATTGACAAAAAATAAATCAATTTCTTGAGGAATCAAAAAAGTCGTTGTTTGAAGATATCTAAAATCCCATGTCCATACATTATTGATCTTAGAAAGTACATCATCAAGATCATATTCTATAATTAATTCATCCTTTGATGGCTGAAGTAACACAACATTGTCTTCATTCATTGAAAATAATTCTTCTATTCCTTGTTCATTTGTTACTGAAATATTTGAAACAGTTCCATGAATCAACTCAAGATCTACTGGTAAATTTGATGAACGTATTACATGTTTAACATGAACCTCTCCATTTGGATTAATCATTACCTCAACTGATTTTTGTTGGGCATTCTCACCTATTGAAATTTGAGCGTCAGCTAATGAAACTAGAGATATTGCAATTAAAATTCCTAAAAGACCAAAAATCTTTGTATTCATTTATTCCACAGTAACACGAATCATTTGCGTTTTCTCTAATGGACAATCATTACCATCTCTATCGAGATTAACGATTTTATCTGCAATATCCATTCCTTCTGTTACTTCGCCAAATACTGTATACTGTCTATCTAAAAATGCACTATCAGAGGTAACAATGAAAAATTGTGAACCTGCGCTATCTGGATCTTGTGATCTAGCCATAGATACTATGCCTCGTAAATGAGATCTTGAATTAAATTCAGCCTTAATATTGTAACCGGGTCCACCCATTCCCCATGAACCTTTGTTGTCTGTTTTTGTATTGGGATCTCCACCTTGAATCATGAATCCTGGGATTACTCTGTGGAAAAGTGTCCCATCATAAAATCCATCTTTAGATAATTTTTCAAAATTTCTTACAGTTTCAGGAGCCAATTCAGGTAGAAGTTTAAATGAAATGTTTCCTAAATTAGTTTCAATGTGTACTGTAGCCATTAGGTTGAATTCCCAAATACATCTTAATAGTCTTTTGCGAAAATGACTTTGAAAATTCCTTTAGAAATTTTAACAATCTTGAAAAATCCATAATGATTAGTACGTTTTTCGTTAGAAAATCTATTGTTGTAGACTTTAGAAATTTTTAGTTAATAATTATATGAAAAATATGAATTAATAAAATATGACAATTTTGAAATCCAAAAGTTATAGTGTTATATAGAACAAATAAAATTTAGAATTTGTTGAATCGTACAAACCAAAGCACGATAATTAAAGAAGCGATTAATTCTTATCTTGACAAAGGGGTAACCGACAAGCAGGATATCTACACCAAAGTAGTTGATGAACTTGGAGTTCCAAGACCAACTGTAAGAAGAGTTGCAAGAGATCTAAGAACTGAACTATTGCAAAAAATCCAAATCTTACAATCAGATATGCCAAAAGCAACTGTTACACCTGAAGAAGACGAATAAACTCGGCTCTTTTTTCTTTTTAATTATATTATTTTGTGATTTTTAGCATTACTGTTATAAATAATGATATTTTCAAATAATTATGGGATATGTTGGTAACCATTTAGCCACATTAGTAACCGGAGTTTTTGCAGCAATACTGACTGGACTTTGGCCTTACTTTGTTGACTTTGCACCAATACTAAATTTTGTCTTCATTATGGCAGTACCAATTATGTGGTTCTTGACTTTCACCTGCTGGATATCACAAAAGAGTACAGATTACATGCATAATCATGCTCCCTCACATACTGAAAAAAAAAGCTTGAGTAATTCTCAAACAATTCAAACCACAACTACTTCTCAAGTGAATCTTTTAGAAATTAGGCAAATTCAAAATGAATTATCCGTTGAACTAAATAATGTAAAAGAAACTGTAAAACTCAAAGATAGTGAAATTGAAAGATTGAATCAAGAAATTTCTAATCTTGAAACTCTTGTACAGATAGAATCACTAAAAACCGAACTAGCTAATCTCAAAATGTTAGCTTCTGGAAAAAAAACTAAGTAACTAATTCTAATCTTTACAGTGGCAACAAATTTCCCCATGATTATCCTTACAACCAGGACAACTAACTGCTCCACCAAAATGGCATTTACATGAACACAATTCAGTAGGATCCTTTTTTACATTCAATAGTATATCTTCTATCTGATGTCCGTATTAGACTTTTACACTTTATAGATCAATGAATTTGAAGAATTATTTCTTAATTTGGATTTAATGCTCAAAATAATATTTTTAAAAGTATATGAAGAATAATTTAGTCTAAGAATTTCTAATACCACTTTCTTTAGAGAATAAATTAATTTGTAAAATAAAATACTTTGAATAAATTAATTAAAACTAAAAATCAATTACACAAAACATTGATAAAAAGACAGCCAACTTTGATTATAATCTATTAAAGAAAATATTGTAAAACAACATTTTCAATTATATCATAATAATCTAAATTTTTTACAATAATTTTTAGAATAAATTTAGAATACTCAATTTGAACTTGATTGAATGGAGGCTAAATTTCATGGTAATTATCCTGTAAAAATACTGAGTAAATCTTTAGATTAGTTATGATGTAATTTAGAAGCAATTTCTAAAGTTTCATCTACCATTTCTTTTAATCTATTCTGTGTATCTTCATCTGTAATGGAATTGTTAGATACGGATTCAGTAGTAAGGAAGACAGCCTTTGGGTTTGTTATTACTCTGAAATATGATAACAACTGTGTAATTAATGTCTGGACATTGACAAAACCAATATTTCCAGCAGCTAAAATTGTAATTCCTGCAACCTTTCCTGGAGTTTTTTTGTAATCAATATATTCAAACAGATTTTTTAATGCTGAACTAAAAAATGAATTATAAATTGGTGATCCAATTAACCATACATCTGCATCCATAATATCACTTGCAGCCATTTTTGTTGTTTCATTATATTCTATATCTGGTCCTCTATAGTATTCAATTTGACCTTCAGAAAGATTGATTAATTTTGTATCTTGGTTTTTTGATTTGGCATATTCAAAAACATATTTCATTATCACTTGTGTATTTGCATTTTTTCTTGGACTTCCAGAAATGACAACAATTTTCATATCTTCAGCCATTTGTCTTTGTATTTAAATTTCAAAGAATTTTAAAAATTAAACGGGCTTGGAGGGCTTCGATCCCTCGACCTGTAACTTAGGAGGCTACTGCGCTATCCATGTTGCGCGTCAATTTGACTCTGCGCTACAAGCCCAGCAAAAAAAACATTCTTAATTATTTAATGTGTTTGGGTAAGTACCAAAAATATCCCGTAAAGACCGTATTTTTCTTTGAGGTTTTATGTGAAACTCACGTAATGGAGGTTATACAATGACTAGCTTCCTTTCAAAGAAAAAAGATAATCAATCATATGAAGAAAAACTTGCAACAGTTCCGGAACGTACTAGACAAAGCAAGTTGTATGCAATAAAGGTCTTTGAAGATTTTGTTTGTGAAAAATACAACAACAGAACTGTCGCTGATATAGTTGAAGAATTACAAGCAATTAAAAAAACACAAGAGCAGGAAGCCTATGATGAAGCACTTTATGGAATGCTTCAAGACTGGATAAATTGGAATGAGAACAGAGGACTGGGAAATTATACAATTAGGATATTATTTTCCAATCTACGCAAGTATCTCTTTCATATAGGAATTAAAACATATGAGCAAGACATTAAAGAAATTCTAAGATTTGGAAAAAAGACTAGAGAGGAAAGATATCCTTTATCTCAGGATATTTACAGACAAATTGTAAATGGTTTTGCTCAATCAGATAACAGGCATTGTTTCTGACTCTGGGTTCATCTGGAATGCGAATTGGTGAGGCAATAAATTTAAAGAAAAAAGACCTTGACTTTACAACAAAACGAATCAAGGTAAATGTTCCTGCAACTACAAAGACTAGAGCCGGAAGAACTACATACATTTCAAAAGAAGCAGAAGATTATCTTAGACCACTAGTTGACAAACTAGAAACAGAAGATTATATTTTTGCAAGAAAAAATCAAAGACTACTAGACCCATCAGTAAGAAAATCACTTACTAGATTACTAGATAGAATAGATTTTACAGAAACATACCAGTCTAACAACTATAGAAAAATAACATCACATAGTTTTAGGGCCTATTTCTTTACAAAGGCTGCAAGAAAGCATGGTGAAAACTATGCACATCGAATAATAGGTCATGGAGGATATTTGATGCAATATGATAGAATGACGGAAGATGAAAAACTAGAGATGTATCTAGAACTAGAGCCTGATTTGACCATATTTGACCAAACAAAAAATGAATTAGAGATAAGTCGATTACGTGACAAAGTAGAAGAGATTAATGAGTTAAAACAAGAAGTTCAGAAATTACGTGAAGTACAAGCCAAATCAGACAAAAAAATACTCGAAACTATGAAGAGAAGTAATCTTGACCTGATTTTTGATGGATGTTTTATTACCTTGGCACCTGTGAAGAATTTATGAAATTCATTTTTTCTATCTTTCTTTTAGCAATTATTGCAAGTTTTAGTTTCTCAATTATCTATGCTGAAGAATATCCCTTAATGGTTAGTGTTTCACCTGATGGTGAACCTGGAAATGAAAATAGCTATCTTGCTACTTTGAGTTCAAATGGAGCTTATGTGGTATTCATGTCAAAGGCCAGTAACTTAGTTGATGATGATAGAAATCATTCTATGGACATCTTTGTTAGAGACATAGTTAACAGGGAAACTTATCTGGTTAGTATCACTTCGGATGGCTTACAAAAAGCTCATGAGAGTAACTATCCTTCTATAAGCGGAGATGGAAATCTTGTCACATTTTACACTCGTGCTGATTTTGATTCTGATGATGTAAATCAACATGATGATGTCTATTTACATAACATTAGAACAGGTGAAACAATTTGGGTAAGTGCTCCAATACCTAGTTCACAAACTGGGGAAAGTAATCAACCCCAAGGCCATGGTGCTCCTTCCGTAATTAGTGAGAATGGGGAACAAGTTTTGTTTAGATCAAATTCACGTGATTTGGGATCAGAATCTGATGGGAATTTATTTTTGTTTGATGTAGATAGTCGTACTACAACAGCTTTAGATGTATACGCATCTGATTTTGACATTAGTGGAAATGGTAAAAAAATTGTTTTTACTGCAGAAAGAGAATCGGATGAATTCCCTGACATGCTACCAGGAAATTTGTTTGTATATGATGTAGATACTAAAAAAATTATTTGGATTAGTAAACCCATTGATGAATTTAACATTCAAGCAACCAGTGATTTAGGAACCTTAGATTTTGATGGAAAATTTTTAGCATTTAGATCAGGCGTACCTAATTTAGTAGAAAATGATGAGAATAATGAAACTAGTTTCTTCTTACATGATTTACAAACATCTCAAACAAAATTAATCAGTATCAGTCCCGAAGGAGATGCTTTTTTTGCTAACAGCCATGTAGATATCAGTGGAGATGGAAAATTTGTATTACTTCCAGAACGTGGTTTATTAGTATATGATATTGAGCTTGAAAAAATTATTCAATTAACTACTTTAGGCAGTAGTGATGGTGGAATAAATTTTGATGGAAGTCTTGTTGCTTCTACACAACATAACATGAATGATTCTCAATTCTCACAAGTTTTTGTTACTACTAATCCTCCACCTGATGAAATTCTTAGACAGCAAGCAGAGATAGAAGCTGAACATGAAGCTGATGAAAAAGAATTAGCTGCACTTGCAGAAGCAGAAGACGAACGTGAGGAAGCAGAAAAACAAAAAGCTATATCTGATGCATTGGCAAAAAGAGAGGCAGAAAGGGCTGCAGAAGCAAAGCGTGACTTAGAAGAGAAAAAATCAAAGATTGCATCATTTGTAGATAAGACTAAAGACCCACAATACTATGTTGACAGATACAACAATGAACCAAAATACAAAGAATGGTTTGATGAAAATTATCCTCAATACGATTCTATTGAGCAGGCAGTAGGATTAGAATTAACTGAAAAAATTCCTAGTTGGGTTAAGAACATCTTTGGATGGTATGCTGCAGATGAAGTTTCAGAAGAAGAATTGCTTAATGCGATAAAATATCTGATTAATGAAAAGATTCTGATAGTGAATTAAATTCTATACTTTACTTTTTTTGTTCTGAAGTCAGTAATTGAATATCTAGATATTGTGCTATTTATGATATTGTGAGAAATAAGAAAGAAAATGAGGCTAGTTTTTCATTTCTTTATCTGGAATTAACATGCTTACTGCAGTAGTATAGCAGTTTGAAAGCACAGGCTGCAGATTTACCAAGTCTTCTAGTATTGCACGTTTTCTTAAAGAATCATTTTCTTGGGAAAACAGCTTCCAGAATTCCTTTTCAGCTCTTTCTAGAGTTTTGATTCTCTGAGTGTATTGTGGCCAAATTCCCTCTCTTTGGATTTTGGATTTTAGTTCACCAGATGATAGTTGTGAATTATCATCTTTGATATGTTTGGTTGACATGCTAGAATAATACGTTGATTTGATATTTAGCTATTTCCTAACAATTAATTATGAATTGATAGAATTCACATTAAGTAATTAATTCTTCAATTTCAGATTTTATGATGTTTAGTGATTTGAACTAGATTATTGTGCTGGGATTTCATTAATCATAGTACGTGTTAACTTGAGTTCTGTTTTGAGCATTGTCTCTCTATTATATAATTGATCTATTGTCTCTAATTGTTTTCTTAACAGTGCATTTAATGTTCTATTTCTTATTTGTGATGTAGCTGCTGTCTTACTTCTAAGACTGACCATCTTTTGCATCAGATAAATTATTGAGCTATTTTTGTTAATTTTGTAAGTTGGTGATTTTCCAACATTGCCAGATTGTAAAATCATGTCATTGGCTAATAATTTATCAATTTCTTTGAATGCAGTAGTACGGCTCATACCAATACCCTCAACTAATTCAGGTACAGTAAACTCATTTTTTGGAAAAGTCATGAAAAAATCAACCATTTTCATACGTGGGGAATCTCCATAAAGTGCAATTATACCTGATTCTGCTTCAGTCATATTATGAATAGTATAATCAATATACTTAAAGATTAATCTCGAATAGTATCATTTGAGTACTATTGGTTAAAAGCACAATGACTGATATTGAGATACAAGATACAATCTTGTTTTATTTATGGCAAGAAGGTGCATGGGGTGAAGATTATACTAATTATGAAAAGATGAAAAGACGTATCGGAATGGTTGTAAAAAATAATGGTAAAAATACAGATAAGCAATTAAAAAAATTAGTTAATGATAGATTAGTTTTGAGATTAAAGCAAGGCAGAACATACTCATTAAATCATCTTTATAGGCAAACTATTGAACAGAGATTAATTGCTGCTGAATTTCCCATCTAGTTTAACAAAAACATGATCGTTTATCTTCTTAGGCACATTCAGAGAATTTCAAATAATTGGAAAATACTTAGAGTCTATAAAACAGAATTTATTTTATACTAAGTTTAATTGATTTTTAGAATGGCATCAATCTTTCTTTCTTTCCAAGTTCCAATAGAAAGTCATGATTTTGGTCATAAGAAGAAGGGACCATTATTTCACAGATGGCTTCCAAATGGAGAAATAGATGCAATCACTTTAGACACACAGGTTCCACATACTACGCTAAATGTCTGGTTTGACAGACGAGGTTATGTTAGAGATGGTGGGATTGAATTTGATTCTAATCGTAAAGAAGTAGATGAATCAATAATGAAAAGACAAGGAGTTTTAGGTGCAAGTCGATTATTTGGTTCTCTAAAAATTGATTGTATTACAGATAATCAATTGAATGCTTTAAAACAGGAAAAAATAGAATCGGATGAATATCAAGAGATAGGAAAAAAATTTGTAAAAGCAGTATATGAACCAGTTTCTGAATTTATTTACTTACTTAAAATAAGATTCGGTCAATATTGGCTTCGAGACATAAAAAAATGGGATTCTTCTAAACAAGATATAGGAAGTTACTGTAGATTTTTCTTTATTAAATGGTCAGAGGATGAAGGTCAAACATGGCAAGATTATGAACCAAAATACGAACTTCCAACAATGAAATTAACTCTATCAAGCATTAATGATTTTAAATCATTTATCACCAAAAATGATTGGGAAAATTTTCGAGAAATATTAAAAAAATATCAACATCATTCAATTGCAGAAGTTACTCTTGCTAGAACACATCAATATCTTGATCAAAATGACTTACGACATGCAATTATTGAAGGAGCCACAGCAGTGGAATTAGCCACAGCTGAATTTTACAATATGAGACTAGATAAAGAATCAAAATTGAAAAAAGAACTAGGAGGATTTTGGAATCTTTCATCATCGTCTCAACTAGTTGCTATAGGTACAGCTGTGGAAATTCCAGAAAAAAAATTAGAAGAAACTATTGAAGTGATTGACATGAGACATAAAGTGGTGCATGAAGGAGTAGAGCCTGAAAATACAATTATTTCAAAAATTTATTCATTATTGCATACTGTTGCTATTCTTTTAGATGAGCCAAAATTCAAATTTCCATCAGCAAATTCTGGTAATGCATGGATGACAGATGAACAGTGGGAAAAAGGACATCGTTAATTTTTATTAGTCAAATTTATCAATATTAGAAAAAACTCTTGAAGTTTCAATGTATGGATTTTTGTTCCCAATCAACAGCCAAATACAGAATAAAGTATTAACAACTTAGACTTATTCGAAACCTTTTTAGCTGATTATACGTAATACTATTCATGAAAACAGTAGTTAATCAATACAAAATGGGTACTCTTAATTATTTAAGCGTAATCAAGATTATCTTTAATCATGTTTTGAATTTTTTT
>JACNFR010000078.1:0-13319 GCA_014384555.1 Candidatus Nitrosopumilus sp.
TACATCATTCCGCCCATATCAGGCATTCCACCCATTCCAGGTGGCATTCCACCCATTCCAGGTGGCATTCCAGGCATTCCACCTTCACCACCAGGTGGCCCACCTGCAGATTTTTGGGTAGCAATAACATCATCTATTCTAAGAATCATACATGCAGCTTCAGCAGCAGCAGAAACTATTTGGAGTTTAACAGCTAAAGGCTCAATAATATCACTTGATTTCATATTACCAATTTTTCCTTTCATAACATCAATTCCAGTCCATTTTTCTCCTTTCTGTTGTTTTGAACGAAGAAGTGTAAGTGTATCAATTGGATCCATTCCAGCATTATCAGCTAGTGCCATTGGAATTTCTTCTAATGCATCAGCGAATTTTTCTGCTGCAAGTTGCTCTCTACCTTCTAAAGATTTTGACCAACCTCGAATTTTGGTTGCTGCATATGTTTCAGGGGCACCGCCACCTGCAACAATTTGAGGTTTTAACATCACATCTTTTACAACCATTAAAGCATCATGAACAGAGCGCTCTACTTCATCTACTACTCTTTGTGAACCAGCACGAAGAAGTAAAGTTACAGATTTTGGATGTTTACATCCTTCAACAAATACCCATTTGTCTTCTTCAATTTTTTTCTCTTCAACAAGATCAGCAGAACCAAGATCTTTTTCAAAAAGATCATCAAGATTTGTAACTATTCTAGCACCTGTTGCTTTTGCTAGTTTTGTAAGATCACTTTCTTTAATTCTTCTAACAGCGATAATTCCTGCTTTGGCTAGATAATGTTGAGCCATATCATCTAATCCTTTTTGACATAAGACTACATTTGCACCAGAACCAATGACTTTGTCAACCATTGTTTTTAGCATTCTGTTTTCTTCATCCAAAAATGATTTTAGTTGTTGAGGATTTGAAATGTTAATTTTAGCATCGGTTTCAGTTTTACTAATTTCTAATGCTGTATTGATTAATGCAATTTTAGCATCAGTAATTTTTCTTGGCATTCCTCCATGAACAATTTCTTTGTCAAGAACAATACCCTGAATAATCATTGAATCTTTGATTGAACCACCTGCTTTCTTTTCTACTTTAATGTCATCTATATCAACATCAAATTGTTCACCAGTTTTTTCTGAAACAGCAAGTACAGATTTTACAATAATATCTGCAAGAAGATCAGAATCTTTTCTAACAAGTTTAGTTTGCATTGATGTTTTAGCAATTTTATTTAAAATATTTTTGTCATTTGCTGTAATTGTATCTGCAATTTCTTCCAAGTATTCCTTTGCTTTTCTAGCAGCTTTTCTATATCCATCAACAATAATCGTTGGATGTACATCTGAATCAATTAATGATTCAGCCTGTGAAAGTAAAGCGCCTGCCAAGATAACTGCAGATGTTGTGCCATCTCCAACTTCATTATCAGTAGTTTTTGAGATTTCAACTAGCATTTTTGCTGCTGGGTGTTGTACATCAATTTCTTTTAAGATGGTTGCACCATCATTGGTAATTGTAACGTCGCCTAATGAGTCGACTAGCATTTTATCCATGCCTCTTGGACCAAGGCTGGTATGAACAATTTCAGCGATAATTTTGGCTGCTGCAATGTTGTTCTTTTGGGCTTCTCGTCCTTTAGTTTCAGAACCACCCTCTTTTAGCAAAACAACGGGCATAGTTCCCTTAGAAGTTGCTTGCATTCCCATAGATGCCAAAACTCCGGATTCCCCTTTTATACCTTCCAGATCAGGATCGTAATTTTGAAATCGCATCGGTGTTTTTAAATTGGGAAAATCATGATACAAAATATGGCAAAATCTCAAAATAGAGAATCTTATGATAAAATATTTACAAAATTAAAAGAACATCACAAATGGTTTGAAAATTCAATTCCATTAATTGCAAGTGAAAATATTCCTAGTCCTGCAGTTAGAGAAGCAATAATTTCTGATTTTGGAAATAGATATGCTGAAGGATGGCCTGGAGAAAGAGTCTATGCTGGTTGTGTCTACATTGACGATGTAGAGTTTGAATGTATGAAATTAGCTAAAAAATTATACAAAGCAAAATTTGCTGATGTCAGACCAATCTCAGGTGTTGTTGCAAACTTGGCAGTATATTCTGCATTTACAAATCCTGGAGACATTATGTTAGCACCTTCAATTCCGGCTGGTGGACATATTTCACATGGAAAAAAGGAACATTCTGGAACTGCAGGTTTAGTCCATGGATTAGAAATTGAATTCTATCCATTTGATGCTGAAGAGATGACAATTGATGTAGATAAGACAAAACAGAAATTGAAAGATCTTGAAAAAGAAAAACGCTTACCAAAAATGGCAATGTTTGGCGGTTCATTGTTTTTATTTCCTCATCCTGTCAAAGAACTATCAGATTTTCTAAAAAGTTATGATATGCATATCAATTATGATGCAGCACATGTTGCTGGATTAATTGCAGGCGGAAAATTCCAAGACCCTCTTCGAGAAGGCGCAGATACTATGACCATGAGTACTCACAAGACTTTGTTTGGACCTCAAGGCGGACTTGTCTTAGGTTCAAAAGAACATGAAGAAGTTATCAAGAAAGCAACCTTCCCTGGACTTACCAGTAGCCACCATATTCATCATATGGCAGGAAAAGCAGTTGCATTTGCTGAAGCATTAGAATTTGGTAAAGATTATGCAGTCGAGGTAATCAAAAATGCCAAAATATTTGCTGAAGCATTGAGTGACATGGGATTCAAAGTATTAGGTGAAAGTAGAGGATTTACAGAATCACATCAAATTGCAGTTAATGTTTTAGATTATTCTGATGGCGGAAAGGTAGAAGCTGATTTAGAAAAAGCAAACATCATAGTAAACAGACAATTGATTCCAGGAGACATTAAAGCTGGAAGAAACTATTTCCATCCAGGTGGAATTAGATTAGGTGTTTCTGAGATTACAAGACTTGGAATGAAAAAGAATGAGATGCAAGAGATTGCCTCATACATTAAACAAGTTGTAATTGAGAAAAAGGATCCAAAGAAAATCCTTTCCAAAGTTAAAACATTCAGAAAGGACTATCAAAAAGTCAAATTCTGTTTCGATAATAAATTAGGTGCGTACGAATACGTCAAATTAAGATAGATTTACGAATAATCTGTAAGTAGAGATTGGTCTCCCTTACTCTTACCAAATACTAATTCGATTTCATCTGATAGAGCATGAATTCTTCCTCTTTGATATTCACCTACATCATATTTCTCAACTAATCTTTTTGCAAGTTTTAGATATTTTTCTACGGAACCCCTTGTAATTGTGGCAATTAGTTTATGCCCACAAATACAAGTTTGGATAAGAGGCATTCTACGAAATGATTTTCCGCATGCAGTACACCTAAAGCTTTGTCTAGCATACGCCCTTAAATTTCCCATCAAGTCTGGAACAAGATGTGTTGAAATAACATTTGAAACAATTTCTGAGGTATTTACGGCATTGATTAATTCAGCATTTCTAACTTGCATATCAAATTTGTCAAGCATTGACCCAAGTGTAGAATATGCACTTCTTGATTTTGAAGTAGTTAGAGATGAGGTTGTATGTGTAAAATGATAATCATAGAATTGTCTCTTGGTATCAAGACGTGATTTGATAATTTCGATTGATTTAACATCTGATGCTTTAAGCTGTTCAAACGTAGATTCAAAAAATTCCAATGGAAATATTTTCGTAACTTCAAGATTGTGCGCTTGAGGTTGTGATTCATGTGGTAAAACATGTGGTTGAATAAGTAATGGTGCATCCATTAATCCACCTATTCTGTCTGATAGAAATTGTCTCGAGAAATTTAGCAAGCTATCCATCAAAAGCATAATAGAATCTGCATCACCGTCAGCATCTCTTCTTTTTGCCGAATGCCAGTTTGGAGTTGCAAAACAAACATGAGTTTCAGTGTACCCTATGATCCTACCGACAATCCCCACTGATGTGTGCGGAGCTAAACCAATTATCAAATGACCAATTAATTCCTCTGAATTTTTTACATTATAAAATGAAGATGTCCCATAGAATTTCTCTAAAAGAACATCGATGTATTTGCATGTAGAAACTAAATAATTCCCACTTTCATATGGAATGATTACATCCTGCATTCGAAGTTCAATGATCTGATCTGTAGATTCTAGAGATTTTCCATCTATATCTTGAGTATAACCAAGATCCTTTAGTTTCTCAATAGATGTTCCAATCCAGGATGGTTTGAATTGTGTTAGTGGAGAATTTGTCGCATCAAATCTTACTGTTCCATCTTTGAAAGTAGTTAATCCAAAGTTTTGTCTTACCAGTCCCTTTTCAAGAGGCTCAGCAATTTTATCTTGATTAATTAGTTCCTTTACTCCCTTGAATGGTTCTTTTGCACGAATTCCCATTTTTTCTTGAGCTAACAGCAGTCTTTTTTTAAGTGGAAATGCCTGGTGTGAATTAGCTGGTGCCTTGCGTTTACATTTTTCACAAAATGGTTCCTCAAGTGTATCTCTACAACTAGAACATCTGTAAGAAATCGTTGTCTTGGATCCGCAAATTGAACATTTTATGCCTATGGAGGGTTCATCACATTTTTTACAATGACGATTGAAAATATTAGCAAAAAAATTCTCAGATCTAGAGGCTTTGAGAAGATCTCGTGTAGGTCCGCCTTTATCGCTAATTGGAAATAATACATGTGTTGGAGGTTTCATTTGTCTGGCAGCTGCTTTTTCAGGTCTTCCTATTCTAACTCCTACACTGGTTGAAAATTTATTTTTAATTTGAATTCCAGATGATTTTGTTAGAATTTTTGGGACTGACAAATCACTGATTATGGGTTTTTCCCTAAACAAAAGATTAAAGAAAATTTTTGCCTCTTGTTCTTCTAGAATTATTGTTTCATTTTCAATTTTATGTGGGGTTCCCAAATTTTCAAGAATTTGTTTAGTTTGGATTGAGTATTCAATTGATGTTTCATTGACATTTTTGGGTTCTAAAAGTTTGATGAGATCTTCAGAGGATATTTTATCCCAGAAATACAAATAGTGTGGATGAAGTGGGATCTTAAAATCCAGGGAAATTTTTAGTGCTTCATCTATACTTGGTGTTTTGTTTAGAAATTGATTTAGATATTGATCGTCAGGCTCATAATTTTCAATTTTTTGTTTTAGTTCTTCTATCCAAATTTCTTCCACATAAGCAGAAGGTACCAATTGGGCATTATTTTCAAGAAAATCTCCAAATGAAATTAGAATATCACCCAAATGAAGAATTTTTTCTATTTGATTTTTAATTTCTAATCCATGTTTTACATCTCGAATTTTTACAACATTGCCATTATTGAGACGAACTGTTGGAGTATCGATTGAATCAACAAAGGCTACAGTTGCGCCCTTTCCAGGAATATCGCATTTAATTTGAGTTCCTACGGCTACCGTATGATCAAGAATTTCAGCAATAACTGGATGAATTCCTACGGCTGCAAAGCCTGTATTACAGGCTCTTCCATATCTTAATCGAAATCCACCTAATTTGTTAGGCATAGACAATACTGATCTACCTGTAATGACTTCACGCATTCTTTTTGCAGCTGCATCTTCCTGATTATCTCCAGTTTGGACAGCTCCTTTTAGATCATTGAGCCATTCCCAACCATCTAGATTATACAATTCAATTCTTTTAAGAAGTTTTTTTGATCTTCCGATCAATCCGTCATTTAAAACACGCAGGGCTCCACCTCTGACACGATCAGTTTTAATTCGAACCATTGATTTGTGATTAACCACTTCATAGGGATCAGTATCAACACCAGCTAATTCTACTGGAAGATTAGAAATGACATGTTCAATATCCTCATCTAAGATATGAAATTGAAAGCTACTAGCCTCTCTTTCATAAATTCTTAGTTCTTCAACAAATCTGCCTGTTTCATCATCAAAAGAATTAGCTTGGAATTTTGATAATCCTGCAATTTTTCTAACATGGTCTGCAATTAACAAAGTTACTGCAGATTCTGTTCCTCCTGCTGAACGCATCGGTCCTGCAATTGAAACAGATAGATATTCTGTACCATCTTTGTTTTTCTTTATCTTTACTTCACTAATTCCTTGTAAAGGTGCAATTGTAACCCCCTCTGTAATTATAGCCAGGCCAACACGAACTGCAAGATCAAGTTTGTCTTCTAAAGTAGCATCTGGAAGACAATATTTCCCTAAAGCAATCTCCTTTGCTAAAATCAGTGCAGAAAGTTCTTTCCCATTAATTTTTAAAATTTCTCTTAAAGGATCTGCAATATCAATTTCGTGCATTTTTGCGACTCTATCTGCCAAATCAAATGCGATTTTAGGCTCAATAATACCTGAAGAATCAACTAAACTGGATTTAGCAGATGCCGCATGTTCAAATATTGAATATGTTTCAGTTGAAAGACTAGAATAGTAATCAAGATAATAGTTTGGCATTTCAATATCACTAATTCGAGAAATTGCATCATTTTCAGACATGTTACGTCCTTTACTACTTGCTTCTTTGAATTGCTTTTGCTATTTTTTCGAGTTTTTTGATACTTCCCCCCTTTTCAAGGAAAGTTCCTATGACTAGAGCGTCTGCTCCTGCTTTAACTAGACTTGCAGCAGTTTTTTCATCTTTAATTCCTCCTCCTACAATCAAAAATCCGTTAAACGCATGTCTAACTGTCTTAACCATTTCAGGAGTAACGTTGGTTTTTGCACCAGATCCTGCTTCAAGATAAACAAATCTCATACCAAGAAATTGGGCTGCAAGGGAATATGCTGCAGCAATTTTTGGTTTTTCAAATGGAATTCCTCTTGCTGAACCAACAAACCAAGCAGATGTTCCATCTCCAATTACCAAATATGCTGTTGGAAGTGGTTCTAATCCAAATTTGAGAACACTTGGAGCTCCTAAAGCCTGTGCCTGAGTAATAAAATATGGATTTTCAGAATTCATTAATGAACTAAATAATATCGCATCAGCATCAGGTACAACACCAGTAACATTGCCTGGAAATAAAATAATTGGAATTTTTAGACCTTTTTTAATACCTTTGACTACTTGAGCCATTTCAATTTGATCAGTTGCAGATGATCCTCCTACTAGAATTGCTGAGGCTCCAATTTTTTCAACGTCTTTAGCAAGTTTGCTTGAAGCCTTAAGATTTGATACTTCTGAATCGATTAATACGAACAGTAATGCATTTTTCTTTTTTAATTCTGATTTTAGGAATGATTCTACTTTATCTCCAGCCATAAAGGAGGTTTGTAGATGTCTCTTTAAAGTTTAATTGGAATGCTGTATACAGATTTGTATAGCTATGGACGAGTTGGAAGAATCTAATTTTAACAATATTATACGTAAAATCATCAAAAAATCACTGTTTACAGAGCGACAAGTTGAAATTATTTTAAATCAAAAGGATCTTCTAGAATCAAGTTTTTCGATTAGTAAAGGTGCGTATTACAGGCAAGTTGGTCAATCTAGAGACAAATTAATTGGATTATTCTACTCAATCATACTTTTTCGTGGTTTAGGCATACTTTTACCTGATGATATAGATGTGATATCAAAGCTTTCTGAACAAATACGTGTGATAAATGATAGTGATATTTTTCCTGAAAGAGAGGATGAAGTGATAAGTGTGATAGATAGGCTTGTTCGTCAGGCATGTAATATGTGATGTTTGTGATTATGAAAATTAACGTCATATCAATTTGAATGTGATAATGTGTGTGAGTTTGTTAATCTAAAGTGTGAAATAATATTGTTCAATCACGATAAATCACAATGCAGGCGTAAATGTTGTGATGTTAATAGAAATTCCTGAACCTGAAGTGATTTTAGGTGTGATTTTAGCATTCATTATAGGAATTGTGGGTTTATACGGCTATTTCAAAATACGTCCTTTTGTAAAAATTAGGAATGAAGTCTTTGATGCAACTCAATCTGAACGATTGGAATATTATGAAAGACAGTTAATTGATATGAAAATACGCCTAGATGCCTTAGAAATTCAAGGAATTGAACAAAAAGTAGAGGATCCTAATCTAGAACTTAAACAATTCTTAGAAAAATTAGCAAAGAATGAGATTCAAGAAAAACCAATTGAAGTGATTAGTAAGCCAGAAGTTATACCTGAAAATGTGATTCCTACACGAAATATTCCAAATATTACGCCTGGAAACCCTATTGATTATGTGTTACATCTAATCACAAACAAAGCTATGACATCACGTGATATACAAATCACATTAAAGAAAAGTAGAGAACATACTTCACGCCTGATGAAAAAGATGTTTGAGGACGGATATGTGCAAAGAAATACAGAATCAAAACCATATACTTACTCAATTACTGATAAAGGAATAGCAAAAGTAGAACAAATTAAAGTCAATCCAATCACAGAATAGAAAAATTTTAGAATTTTTTATGGTGTTTTCAACCAAATTAGTCATATTTTATAATAAAAATAGAATTAGATAATTTATTAAATTATATATATTATTAAATTATAATAGTAATATGTCAGTAAATGAAAATGAAGTATTGGTAAAAATCACTTCTGCCGGTACAATTTCAATCCCAAAACAGTTTAGAAAGTATATGGATATCCAAAAAGGTGAATATGTCAAAGTAATTCTTGGAAAAGATAGGTTGTTAGTTAGAAAAGTTACTATTTCCTAATCAATTATTGTTGTTTTTGGGCTATTTTCATAATTTGATATGTCCATTCTCGACCTGTTCTAGTCCTATTTACCCTACCTTTTGAGGAAAATCTTGATAGATATGTGGAGATTATGCTAAGTTTTACAGGTTCATTATATTCGTCCTCATATTTTTCAAGAATGTTTGTGGAAGTAAATTTGCCCATTGGGAAGAATTTATCCACGATGTGCCAAATTTTAGAACCTACAGAATCCATGTTTGTAACTTCTTGTTCTTCTTCAATATTCATCAAGTCCATCATTTCAAATATTTTGAGAACTTTATCCCTGGTTACATTACCTTCTAATTTAATGTCATAGCGAGCACCATCAGAATCTTCCATATCTATTCTTATTCGTTTTTTGGCCATCTTTGAGATCTAAAGGATCGAATGTTAACAGTTGAAATGATCCGCGAATATTTGTTAACTAAGTAGTTTGTTAACATTGACTGCCTAGCCCACGCCTAGCCTGTTTTTTGTTATTAACAATTAATGTTCATTTAAGCCCCTAAATTAAGAGATTTTCATGCCTGGAATGGAAATAAAGGGGTATTTTTTGGATATTCACATTGTTAACATCCATCTTAACGCCTGGAATGGAAATAAAGGGGTCAAAATAGGCTTTTTTGGGTTTTTCTTAACATTATTTTAACAAAAATGTTAACCCCTTCCTAATTTAGGACTAAACACACACACCAATATTTCCACTCTATGTTTTTTTTAATTTTTTTTATTAGAAAATCTAAAACTAACTAAAAATAATTAATTACAAACTAAACTACTACTACTATTCTATTCTATACTCTCTTAATTCAGGTATGATTGTGTTAGTGTTGAGAGGAAACAAAGGTGTGTGAGTATGTCTGATCCAATAGATGATTTACTTGATGCAGCAGAAGCAGGGAAATCAATAATAAAAAATCGAGACATTCTTCATTTTTCATATATTCCAGATATTATCTTTCATAGGAAATCTGAACAAGAACAAGTAACTCAATCTCTATTACCAATTCTAAAAAAATCAAGACCATCTAATCTTCTTGTATATGGAAAACCTGGAACAGGTAAAACACTTGTTGTAAAAAAAGTAATTTCTAAAATTCAGGAAAGGGTAGAAAAATCAAATTTTCCAATTAAATTAGTTTATTCAAACTCAAAAGAACAGACTACATTATACGGATTGTTGGTTAATTTAGGCAGGCAATTAGGCCTAAATGAGAAGGAATTACCCTCAAATGGGCTGGCAATTAGTGTGGTTTTTGAAAGATTACTTAACAAAATTGATGAAGGAAATCTTAATGCAATTTTTGTAATTGATGAAATTGATTATCTAGCCCAATTAGTAGCAAAAACAGGCAAGGATATTCTTTATCAACTTACTAGAGCAAATGAACGTCTAACCCAAGGTTCTCTGACTTTGGTAGGAATTTCCAATGATTTAACATTCAAAGAAAGACTTGATCCTAGAGTAATTAGCAGTCTTGGAGAAGAAGAAGTTGTATTTACAAACTATGATGTTGAACAAATAAAAAAAATTCTTCAAGAAAGAATCAACGAATCGTTTGTTAAAGATTCAGTAGAAGAACCGGCCCTAAATCTAATTGCCGCCCTTGCAGGAGGAGAACATGGAGATGCTCGACGAGCAATCGATTTACTTCGGGTAGCAGGAGAACTTGCTGAACGTCAACAATCAGACAAAGTCACTATTGAGCATGTTAGAGAGGCCTCCCAAAAAATGGAGGAAAATAAAGAAGAAAAATCTCTCAAATCATTCCCACTTCATGAGAAACTGGTCCTTATAGCAATAATGAAGGCAAATGGCTCCTCTACTGGTGAAATTTACTCTTCTTACAAAAATCTCTGTAAAACGGTAGGAAAAGACGAACTAACACAAAGGAGAATTACTCAAATGCTTAGTGAAATTGAATTATCTGGAATTATTTCTGGAAGACTAATTCATCAAGGAATTCATGGAAGGACAAAAAAATACAAACTTACAATATCATCTGAAATGATAAAAAAGACATTCAAAGACGATTTAACTTTGCAAGATATTGTCTAAGTTAGAACTATAATTTTGATGATAAACTTGAAAAGTTTTTAGATTTACCAAAATAGCAATTCCTGGATTTGGAGTCATTCCGACACTAGCCTGAAATGGGGTCTGTTTTTGCCATGAACCAGAATTTATCAATAAAACTCCCTTGTACATATCTAATTGTGCTCTATGTACATGTCCCACGTGAAAAATGTCTGGGATGTCCTGAATAACTAAAAGATCTTCCATTTCAGGTGCTATGGGTGTCTGACTACCATAAATTGGACTAAGATGTCTTGCTCTGAGTAAGTGCTTCATTACATCAGTAGGTCTGTCATAACTTAGACCTGGTGTGGTCTTTACAATATCATCTATACTTTGGCCATGAAACATTGAAACCATAACTCCATTTAATGAGACTACAGCTGGATTACCAACCATAAACACATTTTCTCTTTCCCACAAACCAGAATTGTATTTTTTTGGTATGGCTGGCTGTGGCAGTGCCCTTCTTCCAGGATCATGGTTTCCTGGCATTATGATAATTTTCACGTTTTTTGGAATTTTATCAATCAAATCCTCTGCTTTTTTTAATTGCTCCTGGATTGTCTGACAAACCAATTCTTTATTCTGATTTGGATATATTCCAACCCCATCTACCACATCCCCACCAATCAATACAAATCGAATTTTCTTTGCAACTGGATCCGGACTCGATATCCATGATACAAAATCTGAAAATTCATCTTCCATGAAGTATTTACTTCCAATATGCAAATCAGAAAGAAATACTGCGTATGCTTCACTCTCTGACTTGTTCTTTGCTTGTTCAGGAATATCTGGTAAAATCAGATCCTTAATGATATATCCTGAATTTTTACCTGAGCCAATTCTTGCCATTACAAACTGATCCATCAGTAATTTGCCTGCTGTTTTTTGTAATTCTTCATCAAAAATTATCCCCTCAAACGAGCCTGATGGGTCCTCTAGGACTATTTTTGTGATGTTTCTCTCAGAATTTCTGACAGTAACTAGTCCACACACATACAAATCATCTTCAATTTTTGCATGTTTCAAGGATGCTGCAGATTTGAGCATTTTTGACTCTGGTCTATCTGAGATAATTCGTTTAAGCTTGTTGAAACGACTTGAAAATAGGGCATTGTATCCCTTTACACCCTCTCCTGATGTTATCTTACTGGTAGGATCTGACAATATCTTAATTTCATTTTCTAATGATAGATCATCTTTAATTCCAAGATATGTTTCCAAATCATCTTGATTAATCTGAAATAACTTTTGTCTTGTCTTCTCCCTAACTATTTCTTTTATGATCTTTTCCAATTTTTTCACATCAACATTTTCTAAAATTTTAAAAGCATCTGGATGAATCTGGAATCCTTTGTTTAATGCATAGTTTAATGCAAAGGTAAGTTCCTTTTTCATATCAAAAAGTATAATCTGGTTTAATTAAATCTGCGCCTATACTAACCCTCAAATATTGTTCGTGAGATACGGCTGTGTGAATAAAATTAGAATAGTTACATTCTTTGTATTTTTAGGACTTTTTGCAGCTTTGTTTCAATTTGGTTCATTATCTTCTGTCACTGAAGAAGAAGCAGAAGCCTTTATGGCAGAATTTGAAGATCTTGTTTTAGACATTGACGCATTTGGAATATTTACACACAATCTGACTATTGCCCTTCCAATGTTTATCCCTGGATTTGGTGTTGCATGGGGACTCTTTTCTGCTTGGTCTACAGGATTTGCCTTTGCTGCTATAGTATTAACTGCACCACAACTTGCAGAAATTCAACCACTCACAATTCTTTTCATGTCTCCGTTTGGATTGATGGAACTAGTTGCATACTCTTTTGGAATATCTCGAAGTTTTATTCTGATCAGAGCAATTGTGAAAAAAATCCCTTTAACTCAATTCATCAAGCCAACCATAATTGAAATTGGAATTGTTATAGGCCTTCTTTTAGCTGGAGGATATCTTGAATTTTACATGATAGAAATGGCTCAAGAGCAAGGTCTAATGGACATGCCTGGATTTTAATTTTTTAAATTACCTATCGATTTGCCTAATCAGTCTAAAATAATTTAGTAGCAAATTATAAACCAAATTAGACGAGAAATTAATCATGAAGGCAGCCATTACACTATTAGCTTTACTTGTTATTTTATCAGGATATTTTGTAAATGAATCATTTGCTGAAATTTCTGAAAATCAAGCATTTCTTTTAGAAGGTTCTGGCTTTGCAGTAACTGAAGAAATCATCAAAATATCTGAAATTGATCTAGGATTATCTTCTCAAGATCAGCGTGGAAGTACAATTAATTTTCTTGTACATGATGGTTTTATCACATTAAATGACGATGAATTTCTAATTTCTAATTTAGAAGGGAAATTTTTGCGTGAAGGAAAATATATTCGAATAAATGGTGAAGTTGAAAGTTCAAGTGGTTTTGATACATCAATTAGCTTTTTTGGAAGACTAGTTGAAGAAAGCAAGGATGCATCAGTTTATGGTTTTACTGGTAGAATTACAAC
>JACNFR010000078.1:14128-46902 GCA_014384555.1 Candidatus Nitrosopumilus sp.
GGTTGTTTTGGCCAAGGCCTTGGAACCAAAACTACACTAAAACCATCAATCAATGCTTTTTGTAATTCTAATTTTTTATCTTCAATTGATGTTGTTACATGCATTGTAATTACTTTTGATTTATCAAGAGGAACTTTTGCCCTTGATGCAGCAACTTGAATTGAACTAATCCCTGGAACAATTTCAACTTTACCAAAAATTTCTATTAATCTATCTACAACTTCAGATTCTGAAAAATTTACATCTCCAGTAAATGGAATTACTAGAGTTCTATCACCAAGTTCTGGAAGAATCTTTTGATAAGAATCTTCTTGATCATTCATAGTAATTTCATAGATTTCTTTTCCCACAATCAAATCTTCAATTGTTTTTAGAGTGTACTTGTAACCAATTACCACATCACAATTTTGAATGATCTCTTTTACAATCCCTGTTACATATTTTGGAGAACCAGGCCCAACACCTACAGCGTAAACTTTCAATTTTATTTCGTAAATTTCTGTCTGTCTTTAATATATTGCACAAAAGGCTTCCAATCTACTTTCATGTATTTTGTAGGCTCTTTTACAGGATATTTTACCCAATCTTGGGCTATTGAATACTGAAATTTCTCATCTTTTCCATCTTTTTGATATTCTAATTGTAAGGAACTTCCCCAATCCTTTTCTGTAAAACTAATACTGGAAATATCATCAAATCCTAATTCAATATTCCTATCATCTTCACAATCATTCATCAAATCTTCTTCATTATACCCATCGTGGCGAATCATTGTGTTTTTTGACTTAATGAAATTTACAACTTGTCTTTGAGTAATAGCTTTCCACCAATTCATTTTAGATTCTGTCTTATGAATAAACATCAAATGCTTGTCAGTTAATACTAGCATGCCTTCTTTTCCACCAATTGAAAAGAATTTTTTAGATTCTCTCCACACTGAAACTAAATGTGCCTGAATCTTTTCTTCAGGTTTCATATTAGTTAATTTATTTGACTTTGTTAAAAATCAATACAATTAGCTTTTAAGTGAGAATTTACGGAAAAAATTATTGAATAAAATATTCTTAATTATGACAATTTCATTACTTTTGATTAGTTTTACAAATTATGGATTTGCTCAAATACAAATGCAACAAACTCACATTGAAAATCCTTTAGTTGTATTAGATACTAATCTTGGAAAAATTACTATAGAATTTTTTTATGATGATGCACCAAATCATGTTGAAAATTTCATTAAATTAACTCAATCAGGATTTTATGATGGTGTCATTTTTCATAGAATAATTCCTGGATTTATGATTCAAGGTGGGGATCCTAATACAATTGATGGTGATCCAAGTTCTTGGGGAACTGGTGGTCCTTCTACAAATGTAGATGCTGAATTTAATACAATTAAACATAATCGTGGGATTGTTTCCATGGCAAGATCAGCTGATCCTAACAGTGCTGGCTCACAATTTTTCATTGTTCACGCTGATTCAAATTTCCTTGATGAACAATACACTGTATTTGGTAGAATTGTAACTGAAGAAAGTTTTGAAACGCTAGATAAAATTGCATCAGTAGAAACAGGTAGTAAAGACAATCCATTAGAACCTGAACAAGTAAAAATTACAAGAGCTATTGTAGTTGATCCATCTGAAATTTCTGATCTTCTTGAATTAGGAGAACCAGAACGTACTGAATCAATCATAACCCCTTCAACTGGTAATCAAAAATATGAAAGTACTGAGCATGAAATAGGATTTAGTGTACCTGAAGGATGGTTATTACAAACTCCAGATAAAACAGAGGCAAATGCTCCTGATGTAGTTGCAGTTGGACCTAAAACAGGAATAATGAATCCTGTAATATCATTAACAGTACAAGAAACTAATCAAAGAACTTTAGATGAACTTATTTTGGAAAAAATAGAGTTAATCAATCCAGCAGTTGATGAAGGGAGTCTAAAAATTATTTCACAAGAAAAAATGATCGTTAATGGATATGATGCATATGTGATTAATGCACAAGCAGATTTTACAGCCAATGGAGAAAGTTTTGATGTACAATTTAAAGAAGTTATGATTTATGATACTGAAAAGTTCTATTCTCTTGCATATAGTAATGAATTAAACAATTTTGAATCTCAACTTCCAAGATTTGAAGAAACAATAGATTCCTTTGAAATATTATCTAATGATGCTACAAACAATGAAACAAACAATCAAACATCAACTGAGGAAGGGGGTGGATGTCTAATAGCAACTGCAACCTTTGGCTCAGAACTTGCTCCCCAAGTACAACAATTAAGAGAAATTAGAGATAACACCATTTTATCAACAGAGTCTGGAATTGCTTTCATGAGTGGATTTAACCAATTCTATTACTCATTTTCACCTACAATTGCTGATTTGGAACGTGAAAATCCCGTATTCAAAGAATTTGTAAAAATCTCAATTACTCCAATGTTATCTACATTGTCAATTCTAAATTACGCAGATATTAACTCTGAAACAGAAATGTTATCTTTTGGCATTGGAATTATTTTGATGAATGTTGGAATGTATTTTGCAGCACCTGCAATAATTATCTACAAAATTAGAAAATAGAATATATTCTCTTTTTACCAAACATCATCTACTTCATCGAGTAGTTTGTATTCTTTCTCAGTTTCACGTTTCATTAATTTTAGTCTAGAGATATCTCTATCAAAGAACAAATCTATAACCCAGTCAAGAAATATACGAGTTTTTTTATCAAAGGTTGTAATTTTTGAGAGGTATACGTTTCTCCAAATTAACCAAGCCCAAAATCCTGAAATATTCATTCCCAAAAATGTAGCAATTCCTGATCTTTTTCCAATAATTGCCATTTGTCCCTTGGAATGATAAACGAATTTTTCTTTTTTAGAATTTTTGATTAATGAAATCAAATTTTTAGCTGCAATCTTTGCTTGAGCTTCTGCAATTTGAGCAGTTGGCGGTAATGGTCTTTCTGTTTCAGGGTCTATGTGTAATGCACAATCTCCAATTGCAAATACTCCAGGAAAATCTGAAACTTCAAGATAATCATTTACAATTACTTTTCCTTTTTCAGTTTTGAACATAGATCTCTTAATTGTATTAACTGGTGTAACTCCTGCAGTCCAAATCAAAGTTTTTGTAACTATTGAATCAATTTTAGATGTATCAATAGAGTCTTTTGGATTTTCGTCTAATGATTTGATAGTAACTTCATTTCCATCAAAACTAGTAACTGCTGTTTTTAATCTAATGTCAATTCCTCTTTCTACCATTTTGTCTTTTGCAAAATCAGCTAATTTCTGATTAAATCCAGGTAAAATCATTCCTAAAGCTTCTAGCACAATAACTTTGAGATCTGATTTCTGAATTGTAGGATAATATTTTCTTGCATCCAATAAAAGATCCATTAATTCTCCTGCAGTTTCAATTCCTGCAAATCCTCCTCCTACAATAACGAAATTCAAAAAACTTTTTCTTAGTATTGGATTAGTTTCATTTTCTGCTTGTTCAAGCATATCGATGACTCTATTTCTCAACATAACAGCATCATTGAGTGTCTTCATGGTGTATGCATTCTTTTCAACATCAGCCATTCCAAAAAAGTTAGTTTCACTACCGAGTGCAACAACTAGAAAATCATAATGTATTGAAATTCCTCTTTTATCTCCTGTTCCCCATAATGTTACAATTTTCCCATAAGGATCCACATTTTTGACTCTGCCCTCATAAAATTTTGTTTTTTTACAAACGGTTCTAATTGGTAAAACAATATGTCTGGTTTCAATCATTCCAGAGGCTACCTGTGGGAGCATTGGTGTGAATAATAGAAAATTATCTTCACTAACCATTACCAATTCAGTTTCAGGATCATTACCAAATTCTTTTTCTAACTGTCTGGCACATTCTACACCAGCAAATCCTCCTCCTAAAATCACAATTTTTTTCTTATTTCTTGCCAATCGTGACCTTCCCACAATTTAGGTGAATATATGCTATCAGAATATTTTTCATAAAAATTACTAATATTCTTAGGTTCTCATGATATCTGAATGTAAAATATCATAGGCCCTTGATGAATCTCTTTCATTTAGAATTATTGTGATGTTATCCTGACTGAAAAATGCATTTACCAATTCTACTCCATTTGCATGTAATACTTCAGCTACATAGGATACTACATCTGATTGATTTTGTGAGTTGGGGATTGAAATTCTAATCTTTGCAAGACCCGTGCTAAACATATCGTCATTTTCTGGCACATTTCTAAAAATCTGTCTTATATCTTCCAAATCCTCTGCTAAAAATCTAAACGAATCAGACATCCTAAAAAAATCATAATTGTTAGTTATTTTGGAGAATTTATCCAAAATTACCATAGGATCCATTTCGCTTGAATCCTTTACTGAAAACTTGACATCCATTATTCCGTCAGTTAAAGCCAATCTGGCATTTTTCAAAACTGATTCTTCTTTAATCTCATCTTTGATTTCAAACGAATCAGCAAATCTTTTGATTGCAACAACCACAGTATTGAGATTAACAGAGTTTCCTAGAATTTTTTCAATATCTGGTTGAATCTTTACTGCCAAAGCTGTATAGTTGATCAAATCCATCTTCATACAATCGTAAATTGAGCGATTTCTGGTGATGATTTCTCTTACAACTTCAGGTATGGACACATTTGTAGTCCTCATTAAGACTATTATATTATGTCAGTTATAAGAGGATTATGTAAGAAATCAAAGAAATATCAATAATCTTTATATAATGTCATGTATATTACATATAGTAGATAAATATGACAAACTTCTTTGATAGTGAATTTGATAGAATCTTCAAAAAAATGTCAAGCTCTTTTTTTGATATAGATGACGTTTTTGAGGAATTCAAGGGAAATGGTTCTGAATCAGGTCCATATTATTATGGTTATACAATGACCGTTGGTCCTGATGGAAAACCTGTTGTAAATGAATTTGGAAATGCCAGATCAGGCCTTGCTCCAATTTCTGATACACGAGAACCACTTGTTGACACAATTGTCGACGAAAAAGAAAAAGTAGTAAAACTCATAGCTGAAATGCCAGGAGTTGAAAAATCTGACGTCAAAATTGTTGTTGAAAACAAGACAGTAGATCTTTCAGCAGAACATGGTGACAAAAAATATCATGTAAAAGTTCCAGTCCAACACAAAGTTGTTGAAGACTCTGCAAAAGCTTCTTACAAAAATGGAGTTTTGCAAATCGTCTTTAAATTGGCTGAAGAAGAAAAGCTAAAAGGCAAAACGGTGGAGGTTGAATAAACCCCTCTTTATTTTTGAGGTAATGATATGAGTGAAATAATTTTAAAAATTGAAGAAAGTCCACAACAACATGTTGGAAGAGGTAGAGCTATAATTGATCCTAAAATTATTGAGGATCAAAAATGGAATTCTGGACAAATACTTGAACTAACATACAACAAAAAAACACATGTAAAACTTTGGCCAGGTGCACCTGAAGAATATGGTTCAGGTATTATCAAAATTGATGGCATGACAAGACAAAATATTGGAGCTGGAATTGGTGATAAAATTTCACTAAAAACAGTTGAAGCTGTAAATGCTGAACAAATTGTTTTGTCTCCAACTGAAAAGATTGCTGCAGAAGGACTGCAAGAATACATGATTTACAACTATCTTAATCATGTATTTACAACAGGAGATTCAGTATCTCTTAACACACAGATGGGCGGTAGAGTCCAATTTATTGTGACAAGTACTAAACCATCAAAACCTGTTTTAGTAACAGAAAATACACTATTCAAACTTGGAGCAATGACCAAAGCAGTTGATTCATCTATACCAAGAATCACATATGATGAACTTGGAGGCCTAAAAAATGAAGTACAAAAAATTCGTGAAATGGTAGAATTGCCAATGAGACATCCTGAATTGTTTGAAAAAATAGGCGTGGAAGCACCAAAAGGTGTACTTTTGTATGGTCCTCCAGGAACCGGTAAGACGCTACTAGCAAAGGCAGTAGCAGGAGAAACAAATGCTCACTTTATCTCGTTAAGTGGACCTGAAATAATGGGCAAACATTATGGAGAAAGTGAAGAGAGAATTAGAGAAATCTTTACTCAAGCCGAAGAAAATGCTCCTAGCATAATTTTCATTGATGAGATTGACTCGATTGCTCCAAAAAGAGATGAAGTTTCAGGTGAGTTGGAGAAAAGAATTGTTTCACAATTGTTAACTCTAATGGATGGAATGAAATCTAGAGGTAAAGTTGTAGTAATTGCAGCTACCAATAGACCAGACTCAATTGATCCTGCACTTAGAAGACCAGGTAGATTTGATAGAGAAATTGAAATCGGAATCCCTGATGATGAAGGAAGATTTGACATTCTTTCAATTCATACACGTGGTATGCCAATTGATGAAAATGTAGATCTAAAACAAATCTCAAAAACTACACATGGATTTGTAGGAGCTGATTTAGAAGTATTATCTAAAGAAGCTGCAATGAAATCTCTTCGTAGAATTCTTCCTGAGATTGACTATGATGATGAAAAAATTTCATCAGAGATACTTGAAAAAATTCAAATCACCAGTGATGACTTTAGAGATGCTCTAAAGGAAGTAAGTCCTAGTGCACTCAGAGAAGTCCAAGTCCAAGTTCCAAATGTAAGTTGGGATGATGTTGGTGGATTAGATGATCTAAAAGAAGAACTCAAAGAAGCTGTTGAATGGCCAATGAAATACAAGGATGCATATGATTATGTCGATGTAGAAGCACCAAAAGGAATTCTATTACATGGTCCTCCAGGAACTGGTAAGACAATGATAGCAAAAGCTCTTGCAAAAATGACAGAGTCTAACTTTATCAGCATCAAGGGTCCTGAATTACTCTCAAAATGGGTAGGAGAATCCGAAAAAGGAGTTAGAGAAATATTCAGAAAGGCACGACAAGCAGCTCCATGTATCATATTTCTAGATGAAGTTGATGCACTTGTTCCTAGAAGAGGAAGTGGAGGCTCTGATTCACATGTCACAGAAAATGTGGTATCTCAAATCCTAACAGAAATTGATGGATTAGAAGAACTAAACAACGTGTTGATAATTGGTGCAACAAACCGATTAGACATTGTTGATGAAGCACTTCTCAGACCAGGCAGATTTGATAGAATCATCAAAGTTCCAAATCCTGATGAAAAAGGAAGACTGCATATCTTTGAGATTCATACAAAGAAAAAGCCTCTTGACAGCGATGTAAAAATCTCAGAAATTGTAAAAATTACTGATGACTTTAGCGGCGCTGAAATTGCAGCAGTCACAAACAGAGCAGCTATCGCAGCTTTGAAGAGATACGTTTCAGGCAAGTCAAAGAATGTCAAGGAGATCAAGATTACGCAACAAGATCTAATTGATGCTGTGGATAAGGTAAAGCCTCGAAAGAAAGAGGCACCTATTCCTCAATCCATAAAATAGTCTAAATACTAAGGGAAATGACGAATAATCATGAAACTCTATCTTGACTTTGAACCTTGCAAAGAATGCAACACAATGATGACTGAGTTGAGTAGTCCTGAAATGTTATTTGCTGATGATAAAACTAGAGCAGATGAATCAGCAAAGTTTCTCAGACATTTAACATACAATCACAACGAAGTGGTTCAAGCTGTAATGGAAGATCTTCCAAAACAAAAAAGAGACCAAGAACCTGATTTCTACAAGTAATTCTTTTTTATTCTTAGAAATCAGTAATTATATTCATATACAAAACTGTCGTAAGATTTTTGTGAAATTTTAAGATGAAATCTATTTTTATTTTTACTATAATTGCTCTATTTGCATCTGTTAGTTTTTTACAAATTACATTGGCATCTGAAACAGAACAAGAACCACAACCGCCACAAATTCCTGAACCTAGTCCTTCTCCAGAACCAATTAGAATGCCAGATCCTATACCTGCTCCAAATCCTTTTCCAGAAGAACCTGATTCAGAAAAAGTAAAACGATTAACTGAAGAAAATGATAAACTAAAACAACAAAATAGTGATTTACATAGTCAAATATCTACTCTGAAAAATGATAAATCAAGATTACAAGCAGAAATTTCAGAACTTGATAATTCCATAGAAAATCTCAAAGAAATTACATTAGAACAAATTCGTGTAATTATGGATTTGGTAAATCAATTAAAAGAAATAATATCTGAAAAAATATTTTCTCCTACAATAAAATTGTAGGATTTTTGGGTTTATCTACTCAATTAGCTTTAACGTCTTCTTAATCAAGACAGCTCTGTTCCTGATGGTGACATCGCTTACTCCAGATTCTACTGAAAATTTCTTTTGACTGATTTTCTCCCCATTCATCATACATGAAATGTACAGTGATGCAGCAGCTTGTGCTACAGGGTGTTTTCCAGCAGTGATCTGTTCTTTTTCACATCGTCTTAGTATCTCAAATGCATCTCGTTTTGTTTTTTCTTTTAGATTCATGTTGTTTGAGATTTTTGAGATAAACGAAGTGGTATCATACTGATTAAGATTCAATTCAAGCTTTTTGATTATGGTTCTCAAATCTCGGGAAAGTATTCTTCTTTCTACATTTCCAGCCTCTGCAATATCGTTTAAAGTTCTTGGAATGTTGTTTTCTCTACATGCTGCATACAGTGAGGCTGAAATCAACGAAGCCATTGTTCTTCCTCTGGTTAGTTTTGCATTAACCACTTTTCTGTAAATATAGGCAGCATTTTCTACAACATTGTCTGAGATTCCTAACTTTGTTTTCATTCCATGAAGCAATGTGAATGCCTTGCTTAAACTGGCAGTCTTTCTTGATTTGCTTCTTTGATCCCATGTTCGTAATCTGTTAAACTCGTATTTTGTTTTGCTAGATAATGTCTTTCCAGTAGAATCTTTATTCGTGCCAATTACAGTTGATAATCCTCTATCATTCATTGTTAGTGATGAAGCAGGACCTGTTCTTGACATTTTCATAAAGTTTTCCGAAGTGTAACCGTTGTTTTCATATGATGCGTCAGCCATATTTTGCAATAGGATAAGACCGCAACCCCCACAAACAATTTCTCCTCTTTCAGAATCTGTAATTGCAGGGTAGGTTTTGCAAGTATCAAGTCGACACTTTACATCATAATCGTTTGAATAATTTTCTACCACTAGTGATTACTATATGTGATTATAAAATAAAAGCAATATGATTCAGGTAATTTAAGATTCAAAACTTTACTTTGCAAACTAAAACTTCCTGAAGTTTTTGGTAAAACTAATTTCTTAACCGTAATACAATACACATTGTAATAAATGTTAAAAATAGAAAATGATTTTTTAATTTATTTTCTAATTGATTCTAAAGAATGTCCACGGTTTTGGATCATTTGTGTAACTGCTTCTATAGTATAATCAATTCCGTGTTCTTCTTCAAAATGATTTCTTAATTTTTCAATAGTAGCGACAGTTTTTTCTCCATCAAGAATGTATTCACATTCAAAACCATAATCATCACATCTCAATTTTAATGTCATTCAGTTTGGAAAAAATATTGAACCTATAAAAACCATGAACATATTTTCACATTCAAAACAAAATTAGGCACAAATTTACTCAAAATTTCATCCAAACAGCACTAATAATGTCATCTTGTTTCTATTGTGTATATGAAAGGCCTAGAGTTTGTTTTTCTTGCAGTGGGTTCAGTACTTGGGGCATATCTAAGATTCAAAGTCATTGAATCTCCATTACTTTTCAATACAATTCCTGTTAATGTTCTAGTAGTCAATGTACTTGGTGCATTTATCCTTGGTGCCTTTATTGTAATGTCTCAGCAATGGAATCTTGATGGAAAATATTCTCTATTTGCTGCCATAGGATTTTGTGGTTCACTTACTACGATGTCTGGACTAGCACTAGAATCCAATACTTTTCTTGAGCATAGTCATTATGGAGCATTTGCAATCAATTTACTAGCCAATGTGGGATTGTCAATTGCAGCTTTAATTGGTGGAAAGTCATTAATGAGTGCAATTATTAATAATTAATTAGAAATGGTCTATTCATATCAGGTTGTAAAGTTTCAAACGATTTCTTTTGTACAAGGAAATCATTGGTCTCAATCAGTAGGTGATAAAGGAATTCTTTACAAGGCACTTAAAGATCCATATTCAAAACTAATCGTTCAATCTTCTAATGGTTCAAAAAAATTATACCATGTACCAAAAGACAGAACAGTTGTTGTAACAAATCATACTATACATTTTCTAGGTGAATTAGCTTAGATTATTTAAAAAATTGATCAACTTGGTCTCTATACTTTAAAGCAATTTTTCCAAAATCTGCAAAATCAACAGCAGTTGGATATTTCATTTTCATAGCAAACTGATTGACAAATACAGATAATGCACTTCCAATTATCAAATTATACACTCCATCTGCAACATTATTTGAATAAGGAAATGCGACTCTGATAAATGGCAAATATGTTTCAGTCTGAGAAATCATTAATTTGATATGTTTCTCAACAAATTCTTCCACGTCTGCAGGAATTGCCATACTAATTCTTGTATTGATTTCTTATAAGTAGAACTTTAATTCTTAGGCATGAATTTTTATCTAACAATTTGAGCCATGTACTTTTCTTTACCTTTTCTACTTCTTGGCAGACATCTCAATTGCCTGTTGCAACAAGGACAAATAATTCCCTCAAATTCTACAAATACTTCACAATAATTACATCTTTTTTGCCCAGCTGCATACCTGCCAATTTCTGATGGTTTTAGTGCCTTGTATTCCTTGCATTTCCCTATACAATAAGTCATGAAATAGAATAAAATTATCCAAAGATAAAACGTTTGATTGCACTGCACTCACTTTTTCAAATTCTTTTAAAATGAAATTAAATTTATAGAACTAATTCCACTTTTTATTATTGATAGAATTAGACAAAAAGGTATTTGGAAATATTACAACCAAAGAAATAATTGGTGCAGATCCGCCCGCAATACCTGATACCCGAGATATTCTTGAAAAAGAACTTTCAACACTTTTAGCAGAATTGTCATCACAACCAAAAATAAATCTCGAAAAAATTTTAGATGAACAAAAAATTGCTGAAACTCACATCAATACCAGACCAGGTGCAATGGCTTTGGCTCAAGACAAAATTCAGTTGTTCAATGTATATAGTGAAAAATATGTCCAATCAATTAAAGAAAAACTAGAATCATAATTCATTTAATCTGTAATTTTTATGCTTAATTTTCAAGAAAAAGATGTTGATTAATAAATACCACCCAAGACAAAATTCCAGAATCGTTCATGGTAAGTAAAACAAAAGAACTGTGTCCAAGATGTGCTCAGGGAAAACTAGTTACTGATAATGAATCAGGAGAAATGTTCTGCTCTAAATGTGGATTTGTAATATCTGAAAAACTACAAGAAGCTGGTCCTGAATGGAGATCTTTTACCCAGGATGAGGGTGGCAATAAAGCAAGAGCTGGTGCACCAACATCATTAACAATGCATGATATGGGTCTTGCAACGATTATCAATCCTATCAACAAAGATGCATCTGGTAAACCACTTTCAGCATCAATGAAGAGTACCATTGAGAGACTACGAACTTGGGATAGTAGAAGTCAAGTTCATGAACCAGTTGATAGAAATTTCAGGCAAGCATTTAGTGAATTAAACAGATTAAAAGACAAACTTGCAATTTCTGATTCCGTAATTGAAAAAGCAGCATACATTTACAGAAAAGCACTAGAGAAAGGCCTGGTGAGAGGGCGTTCTATCTCAGCATTAATGGCTGCAGCACTGTATGCAGCATGTCGTGACACTTCAACTCCGAGAAATCTAAAAGATGTTGAAATAGCAGCAAACATCAAAAGAAAAGACATTGCAAGATGTTATCGATTATTGGTAAAAGAATTAGATTTGAAAATGCCAGTCACGGATTCTATACAATGTGTTGCAAGAATTGCAAGTCGAATTGGAATTGCAGAGAAAACAAAACGATATGCTAGCAAAGTATTGAAGATGGCTCAAGAAAATGAAGTATCTGCAGGAAAAGATCCAATGGGATTGGCAGCTGCCGCACTATACCTATCTTGTGTGAAGAATGGTGAAGATAAAACTCAGCGTGATATTGCAGAGGCTGCAAATGTTACTGAAGTAACTATAAGAAATAGGTACAAAGGTCTCAAAGAATCATTGGAATTATAATCTAATAATCTATTTGATCTAGTTCTATTCTTTTTGAGAATCATCTGCAGGTTTTACAAATCCACCTTCAATATTTTCATCTAAAACGATATCGGATATTGTTTCTATTTCACCTGAACCATCTTGAGAATCATCTGCAGGTTTTACAAATCCTCCTTCAACTGATTCTGGTGGGGGAATCTTCTTTGATTTTCCTAATCCTATTGTTGTAATAACTACTGATGATAAAATGATAAAGAATACAAGCTGTGGATATGCGTCTGCATTTGGTAAACCCATGGTTATTGGATATGTTGCAAGCACTGCAGCAGCCAAACCTCTTGGAATCATAGAGTTTGTTACTGCTCTATCTAAACGTGAAAATCTTTTTGTCAGTGTAATCTTGCCAACAACTAATCTTCCAAAGTATACAGCGATTGTCATCAAAACTCCAAAAATCAAATATTCTATTTGACCAAAACTTGCCATCAAACCTACAAACACAAAGAAAAATGATCTTACCAAAAATGTCAATTGATTATGGGTAGGATCATCTAATTCAATTCTAGGTAGTTTAAATCTGAGTATTTTTGCAAGATGACTTTTGTTTCCAATCATCAAACCAAATACTAATGCAGTTAATGCTCCGGATTCTCCAAATGAATTTGCCAAGAAGAATAAAACAAACAAAACACCTAATGTAAGCATGTAGCCGTGTTGAGCATTTCCAAGCTTTGTTGAAACATACATCCATGGAATACCCACTCCAAATCCGAGAACTAAACCAACTACGATTGCTCTTCCAATAGTTTCTTGTAATGTTTGAATATCAAAATGACCTGCTAATACTGCTTCAAATAAAATAAATGCAATAATTGTGGCTAAAATATCAGTTAATGCAGATTCAAAACTTAGCATCGATTTAGTTTCTTCAGAAATTTTTACATTTCTTACTAAACCAAAAACTATCGCAGAGCTACTTCCACCAACAATTGATCCTAGAAGAATACTTTCTAACCATAACCACCCTAATGCAAAATGAGCTGCAAGTGTGATCATTACAACTGATAAAATAAAACCAAGAATTGCCAATGTAAATGAAAAATGAGCAGTTTTTATGACATGTTTGATATCTAGATTTAATCCACCATCAAACATGATTATGATTAATGCAAGTGCTGCAAAATATGGCACCACTTGAATAACAGCTTCAGGTTGAATAAGTCCCAACACTGGTCCAATAATTACACCGAGAATCATCAAAAAAGCTACATCTGGAATACCTGTTTTTTTGAAGAATGCTTCACCAGCTACTCCTAGAAAAATTACCACTCCTGCAGCAAGTAAAATTACATGAGCTTCAGCAATTGGTCCATCATGAATCGATAATGTCTCAATAGAATTCTGTAACTCTGTGATTTTATTAAAAATCATACTTGTGTCAAAATTAGAAATTGTATTCCCCGTTTGACCTTTAAATAAATTTAAAATTGATAAAATTATGAGATTCATTAATGTCTGAATGTAAATACATCTGGATAAAAGTCAAACTCGATTGATTTAGTATTTTTAGGCTCTTTTTAACTGATTTTTAAATAACATATTCTAGACTAGAATATTATGAGTGCTACAAACCAATTACGTGAAGATCATGATCAAGTTCGCAGATTAGAAAAATTGGTTGGTAAATGTGCTGATGAATTATACAAAGGTACTAAAATTCCATTTTCAGATCTCACAAAAATTACTATAGTAATTTCAGAATTTGTAGATACTATTCATCATTCGAGAGAAGAAGATTCGTACTTTCCATGTGTTGCAAGCTATGATTCATTGAAAGAAGAAATTCGAAAATTTATGATAGAGCATGAATTTGGAAGAAATATTGCACGACAAATCTCACATCACCTAAAAAGATGGAAAAATGGAGAAGATGCAAAAGAACCAGTATCAAGATATTTGAGAACATATGGAATATTTCTAAATGATCATCTAAACAAAGAAAATAAATTTTTTGATGAGGCTGAAGCAGATGTCTTATCGAAAGAAGAAGAAATTGAAATGTATGAACAGTACAGATCAGTTTTTGCCATAGTAAAAAAGGTAGATGAAATGATTGCAGAAATTGATTATTTAGAAAATCAACCCTGGGCTAAAAATTAACGTAAACTCTTTATGGGTTATTCAGATATTTTTGTTCATGAAACCTTTCATTCTTTGGATGACTGGTCTTCCTTGTTCAGGAAAGACTACCATCGTAAAAGATTTGCAAAAAGATATTCCAAATTTGGCAATGCTTGATGGTGATGAACTAAGAGAATGGTTCTCTCCAAAAGACTTTTCAAAAGCTGGACGTGATGAGCATAACAAAAAAGTTGCTCATTTGGCAAAGCTTTTGCTAAAACATGGTGTTCCAAGTGCAGTATCTCTTGTATCACCATATCTTGAGAACAGAGAAAGTGCCAGAGCAATTATTGATGCAGGTGATCAGTTTGCAGAATGTTATGTAAAATGTTCACTTGAAAAATGTGAAGAAAGAGATGTCAAAGGCATGTATGCCAAGGCAAGAAAAGGAGAAATTAAAGGATTTACAGGAATTGATGATCCTTACGAGGCTCCGGAAAAAGCAGATTTGGTAATAGATACCGAACATGATTCACTTTCAGATAGTGCAAACAAAGTAAAGGACTTCCTTAAAGGAAGAAACCTACTCTAATTTTTTAAATTCTTCAACTATTTTATTATGAACTAGTCCGTTTGTTACTAGAATTCCATTTTGATGATACACATCTTCATTATTGTATGTAAGATCATTTCCTGACATGTCTGTCATTTTGCCACCAGCTTCTAAAATTATACAGTAAGATGCTGCGGAATCCCACTCTTTCATTTTGTTTGTAGTTGTAATGTATGCTTCAGCTTCACCTGAACTAATCTTTCCAACTTTTAATGAACTACCAATACTTGTAAAATCTTCAATGCCTAGTTTTTTAATAAATAATTTTTCTCTATCTGATAAATGATGTCTCGATCCAACAGTTCTACATTTTGGAATCTCTGAAACTTTGGTTACTGATATTTTACTCCATTCTTCATTTGAAAATCTAAATGCACCACTTCCTTTTTGTGCAACGAACAATGTTTTTTCTGTAGGCCATCCAATCACACCAAGAATTGGTTTTTTGTTTTTAATTAAAGAAATCATTACTGTAAATTCACCTGTTTTATCAATGAAATCTGAAGTTCCATCAAGAGGATCTACAATCCAAATAGTTTCTTTTGATAATCTACTTAGATCATCTTTGTCTTCTTCAGATAAAATCTGATGTTCTGTTTGTGAAAGAATCTTTTTGATAATTTCATTACTCTTCAGATCAGCATCTGTGATCGGTGAATCGTCATTTTTTGTAGATGTCTCATAATCTCCTTGATAAATCTCTAAAATTGCTCTTCCGGCTTCATTTGCAGCCTTGATGGCAATGTCTAATTCAGGAATTTTATCAGAAATTGGAATGTCTTTCAATAGAATTAACCTAAGTTGTGAGTTCTGGCTTTAATGTCCAAACAACTCCTAGAACAATAAATGGAATTGACAATACTCCTATGATGGCAATAATGGTATTGAACTGTGCTGTTGATACATCTGGATTGTTAACTATCCATGGCAAAGGTAATGAGATTATTATCCAAATAATTCCTAAAAGAACAATTAATTTTGCTTTAGCTTTTCTATCTTTCATTATTTTTTGACCTCTGGAGTTGTATTAAATCCATGTGAATTCATTTAATTGATTCTCCTCCATCTACTGTAAGAATTGCTCCTGTAGTCCAAGATGCATCATCTGAGGCAAAATATAACACTGCTTTTCCTACTTCATCTGGTTGTCCAATTCGACCAATTGGGTGCTCATTATCCATGAATTCCTTGTCTTTTTCAGTTTTCAAAAATGGTTTTGTCATATCAGTATCAACAACTCCTGGACAAATACAATTGACTCTAATTCTGTCTTTAGAATATTCAAGTGCCCAACATTTTGTCAATAGAATCAAAGCAGCTTTTGATGCAGAATATGCATCGGCATTAAATCCCTGAAATGCCTTGATTCCTGCATCTGATGAAATGTTAATTATTGAACCCGATGTTTTTTGCAAATGAGGAATTGCTTCTTTGGTAAATCTATACTGTCCTGTGAGATTTACATCCAACACTTCATTCCATTTATCCTCATCAATCTCATGTAATTTTTTTATCTCTGGAAATATTCCTGCATTATTTACAAGAATATCTAATTTACCAAATTTTTCAATAATTTTGTTTACGACATTTTTTACATCATTTGTTTTTCTAATATCAGCTGCAATACCTATAGCATTGGGAATTTCTAACACTGCTTTTTCTAATCTTTCTGTATTTTTTGCAGTGATTGCAACTATTGCTCCTTCTTCTGATAAAATTTTTGCAGTAGCAAGTCCTATGCCCCGACTTCCACCAGTTACTAATGCAATTTTACCTGATAATTTCAATAATGTATTTGACTAAAATTCGTAATTTATAGATCCATTAACCTGTAAATAGGTATGAGAAATTACATAAAAAACAATAATTTTATACAAAATTTCATATTAAATTTTAAATACTTAAAGTTACTATAGTAATTAATGTCGAAAGATATAATCACTATCGACTAAAACTGCGTAGCCCCGCAGAACGAAAAAGGTGATCAGACGTTAAACGACTGACAAAGAGAGGAAATCTCTCATTGTTCTGTAACAAAGGGGTGTACGCCTTTTAATTTTCTAAGATATCTACAGATACCGAACCCATTGTTTCTTCATTTGGATTAATTATAATTGAAATTTCTTGTATTTTAGAAATTGAAATTTTCTTTTCTCCATCATAATCCCATGTAAAATATTCAGATATTCCAGTCTGGTGCGATGTTCCCACTAGTTCAAAATCTTCAGAAAAATCAAATGTATCTCCATCTAGTGAAATTGATAGAATTTTTGGACTGCTTCCATTTGGAACAAATCTGAAAACATAGTCACCTTTTTGAATAGTAAATGCATCAGAATATACTCCATTAACGTAAAGATTAGGATCTGCAAGTGTTACATGAAATACAGGACTATTTTTTTCACTAGGTTCATCTGATGAAAAACCAATTATTCCAATTATAATTATTAAAATGACTGAAATTATGACTATTTTTTTATTCATATTACATGCATTTCCATATTTCAAATTAGAAAAATCTATCTCCAAAGTAAGCCTATTCTTTGTTAGTTAATTTTAATGTCCTGTGAACCATTCTTTACACCGGAAATTAAGTACCTATTTTAAAATTAAAGGCATGCCTAATTTATCCGATAAATGGTCCAGTCAGCCTAAATCTAGTATTAGTGATAAAATTAATGATACAATCAAGCCTAAAGGTGCCTTGAAACCAAGAGTTCAAGAAGGTATTAAAAAATTACAATTACAAATTAAAAAATTAGATACCATGCTATCAAGCTTACAAGAGCGTGATGCAAAACTATTTCAACGAATCGTAGATGCAACACAAAAACATGATATTCAAACCACCAAAGTTCTTGGAAATGAATTAGCAGAAGTTAGAAAAGTCACAAAGATTTTGAGCAGTGCTAGAATTGCATTAGAACAAATTGAATTAAGATTAACTACCTGCAGTGATCTTGGAGATACTGTAGTAGCTATTATGCCAACAATGGGATTAATGAAAAATCTCAAATCTTCTCTTGGTAAAGTAATGCCTGGAGCAGAAGCAGAAATTGGTCAAATGGCTGAAATGCTTGGTGGCTTTATGACAGAAAGCTTTGCAGGTGATGCAGCATTTGGAATGGATGAAACAACTAACGCTGAATCTGAAAGTATTCTTAAAGAGGCAGCTGCAGTTGCAGAAAGTTCAGCAGGCCAAATGTTCCCATCAGTTCCTTCAGATGCAAGTTCATCAACTCAAGTAACCTCAAAGTTTTACTAAAAATATTTACAATATTTTTAAAAAATTATTTTAATATTTTATAATATTTAGAATACTCAGAAAGATCTAATTTTCTATAGAATCTCTGGATTCTTTGATCTTTCTAACTCTACTACCCTCATCATCAATTATTCTATCAACATTTGATAGTTTATCTCGTAAATTATTGATAATTACTCCTACTTCATCAGCTTGGCTTTCCACTTGTTTTCTCTTGTTTGCAAGCTCCTCGATTCCTCTATTTTCTTCCTCAATGTATTCACTGACTTTTTGTAATTTTTCTTTAAGATTTTTGATATCTACAGATTCTTCTTCAATATCTTTTTCAAGTAAAGTTCTCTTGTCTTTAAGATTTTTAATCATTAAACCAACATAATCAATTGCCTCCTCTAGTTTGGCACGCTTTCCCATCAATTCTCCAATTCCGATATCGCTTGGAGATTCATTAACTGTAGATTCTGCAGTATTGGCATTTTCTTCAGTTCTTTCTTCTACCATTTCTCCACCTTCTTCGTTCTTGAATTTATCAAACATTTTATAATATTGTTCTTAAAATGGGAATAAAAAGTTACTATGAAACTCAAAGCTGACCTATTGAATGATTTTTAGTCAATAAAAGAAAAAATGGTGATTATCTCACCGAAATTGAATTTTTGTATTCTTGATTAGAATCAATTGGTTTTTCTGAATTGTCTAGTTCTCCAGTTTGTAGAATTTTGAGATTTTGACCCATCTCAGGATTTTTAGAATTGATAAAGGAATTTACAAAGATATTCTCATCAATTGTTTTTCCAACTTTTCCAGAAAAGATTACTTTGTAACTGAGATCCTCATCTGAGGCTATTCCATGAAGCTTTACATGGGAACCATTGGATTTTCCACTCAATTCTAGGTTGAACTCATTTTCTCCAAGACGCAATATGCCATTTGTAGAAATTTCCCAAAGATTTTCTCCAATCTTTGTTGCTTTTCCATCAAAGAGAATTATTCCGGCATTGTAGGCTTTGTAACTCACAAATGCCCATCCTGATGTATCTTCAAAAGACAGCATTCTCTGCATATCCTCTTTTGTGGTATCATCTGGCAAGACATATCGTTGTACCTGAAGCTGTCCATCAACTATTCTTTCAGTTAAAATTGCTCCAAGTCTCTCTTTTTTGTCAGGCATACTTTTGTCTTGAGTTTCTATATCTGCAAACGAATAGTTTACAGAAATTGGTGATGCACCAAGCATCAAAAGAACTGTAATTACACCAATAGTTCTGTTTTGGGGTTTTACCATGAATAGAACATATCAAAATAATAGATTAGGAACGGCTAGGAATCGTCCTGTTCCTTATATACAAATTTTAGTCAATATTGCCCAAAATTTCGATAAATGATACATTTTTCATTAAAGAATCTCTGAAATGATTTTTTTAGAAAATTTTATCATTTTTTGAATCAATTTTTAGGCATAATTTTTTTAGAAAATTTTATCATTTTTTCAAAATCATCAAAAATGCACATTTTTTTTGATGAAATTGGTGTTCCGCTATGTGTTCCGCTATGAAGTTTCAAAATGTCCCTAATAATCTAGACTATTGTATACTATAGCATGTCAAAACAACAATACAGGTCCGAAATGGGCATAATGGGTGATATCTTAGATGTAACCGCAGACGGCGGTCGAGATGGAATCATTGTATCTGCAATATCTCGCAAAGCCAACCTATCTCACTATGCAGTACTAGACAAATGTGAGAAATTGGTAGAAGCTGGCTTAGTCGAGTCTGTCAAAAATGATAGGAACAGAGTCTTTCAAATCACTGAAAAAGGATTAGCATTCTTTCAGGAATTTAAGAGATTTCAGGGATTAGTAGAGAGCATGAATCTAAGGTATTGAGCATATGAATCCAGAAATCGTACCAAATCATAGGAAAGAGTCTCTTGGAGAAGATGGAATGCTTTTTGTAAGGACTGAAGACATTATCGATACAATGGTCAAAGTACCTCTCTTGGTAGCCAGTATGATTATTGTAGCCGCTATAATGCCAATTCAGTCTTCATTCAGTTCTCCTAGAACCCTAGATCTAATAATTTATCCAGATGGTTCAACACATGTTTCTACAGAAATTGATGTAGATTCACTTGCTACAGATTATGAATTGAATCTATTTGGAAGCACTATTGATAATTTAGTGGCTGTGGGTGAAAATGATTTTTTACTTGATGCTGATGTAATAGGTGATTCTGCGTTAATTGAAACTTTTGGCTCTTCAGTTATTTCTGTAGAATATGATATTCATGATTTAGTATCCAAACAAGGTAAAGTTTGGACGTTCTCTTTAGATGCTCCTTCTGATTTTACATTACTTTTACCAAAAAATTCTGCCATAGTTGGTATGACTAGTCTTCCAGTTAACATGGAAATTATTGATGATAAAAATCAATTAACACTTTCTAGTGGTGATGTTGAAATCAATTATCTGTTCAGTACTCCTGCAGTAATTCCTGATACTATAGATCCAATTAATTCTGGATCTCAACTAGATTATCTTACATATGCAATTGTTGGTGGGGTTGTAGCTGCTGCAGTAATAGGAACTGTCGCAATTACTCGTTTTAAACAAAAAACTGTAAAATCAATTTCAGACAAACAATTAGATCATACAATACAAACTGAAACAATTGACACTGAAACAATTTTTAAATTAAAACCAGATATCCGTGAAGATGATAAAGAGATAGTGAACTTTATCTCTAATAACGGAGGAGAAGCATTTGAAAGTGAATTGCGTAAAAAATTCTTACAACCAAGAACTACTATGTGGCGTGCAGTAAAAAGATTAGAGCGTAATGGCATTATTGAAATTGAAAAAAAAGATTTGCAAAACTTGGTAAAACTACGAAAGAATATGGAGGAAGATGAATGAAAATTCTAGCAATATTTACAATATTTGTTTTACTATTTGGAACTGCATCTACATCATTAGTTAGTGATGCATATGCACAAAATGATCCTAATATTTTGTTACGAATTGCTGAGCAAGCAGACAAACAAATTTTCAATCAATTAGAAAGATTATACGGTGATTCAATACCTTCTGATATAGAAGATCTATATTTCCAAGGACATGCAGCAGTTGAATCATTGGAAATTTCTTTACCTGATGATTTAGAACAAGCTAGAGAAGATTTTCTTACTGCCATGAAATTATTTCAACAAATTTCTAGAATGACTTCTTATTCTGCAGAAACTAAAGTAGCTGCATCTGATGTAAGTGATAGAGATCTTAAAAGTGAATTAAATCGATTACATAAATATTTCCAGAGTTTAAAATCAGTATCTGAAAAACACAAAACAGGTGTTGAATTATCTGAAATACAAGAATTATTTAGATTAGCTAATGATCAGATTAATTCTAATGATACTGCAGGAGCAACTGAAACAATTAACAAGATAAAATCGCTAATAATTTCAATTAAAAAACATATCAGTGATTATTCATCAAATTCTGCTTCAGATAGAGTTAAAGAATTTGCTTTAAAACAATTGGAGAGAATTCAAGAAATTATTGATAAAGCAAAATCTAAATCAGAAGCAACAGGTTCTGATATTCCAGAACTTGAAGAAGCCAATTCCTTAGTTGAAGAAATTAGAGATTTGATATCAGAAGATAAAATATCTGATGCTAAGAAAAAATTTGGAGAATTGAACAAAATCGTTAAAACAATTAAAAAATCAATTCGTTAGATAGCATAAGCTTCATATACATTTTCTAAACAATTTGAGCATGGCATCCAAAGCAATTACTGTTGGTGTAGGAATTCCAATGATCATTGTTGGTGTTTTAATGGCTTGGTTATGGGCTCCAATTGAAGCAGATCTGCAAAATCAAATTGAACTTGTAGGTAGCATAATTGGAATTTTAGGAGTAATATTTTTCATCTCTGGATTATTTTATGCAAAAGAACCAGTAATGCATTAGAAACTCACTGAATAAATAATGAAAAAATTTACAATTATTAATTGAAAGTAAGATTATTTGAAATATTTACGTCAGTTGAAGGCGAAGGTATTCTTTATGGCACAAAGACACTTTTTGTTAGGCTAGCTGGATGTCCTTTTACTTGTTTTTACTGTGATACTAAAGAATCTCTTCCATTAGATTCTGGAACCGAATATTCCATTGAAGATGCAAATCAACTAATTGATTCTAATTTGAAAAATCAAACTTACAAAGTAAATTTCACGGGTGGTGATCCACTGATTCAACATGAGGCAGTAGCATTACTTGCAAAACATATTCAGGATAAAAAAATTCCAACATATCTTGAATCATCATGCTTTGATATTGATCGATTCAATCATGTTTTACCATTCATTGATATTGTAAAAATTGAATTTAAAACAAAAGATTCTGACTTTGTTGACTCTAAACACTATGAAAAATTAATTGACCATACAATGAAATGTCTCCAATCATCTGTAAAATCAAAGAAAACAACATACATCAAAGTTGTAGTTAGTTCCAAAACTCAGCCAAATGAATTTAAAAATTTAGTAAAAGAAATTTTTGATATTGTATCTAAAGATGATATTGATGGATTTATCATTCAACCCACATATGGAATTTCAGAACCATCACTAGATCTCTTATTGGAATTATATGATCTGGTATATCCTCATTACATTGACGTTAAGGTAGTACCTCAATTACACAAATTCATTGGTGCCCCATAATGTTAGCACCTGCCTAAAAATCAGATTAGGTTCAAATACTAGAAAAAATCTGTGAGAATATAAAATGGATCAAGAGCGTGTAAAGAAACTCGTTAGAGAATTAATTATTGAAGTTGGGGAGGATCCTACACGTGAGGGGTTGCGAGAAACTCCTGAAAGAATTGCAAATATGTACAAAGAAATCTTTGGCGGATATGATTCTGATTCAGAATTATCAGTTCAATTCTCAGAAGATTCTGATGTAGTTATTGCTCGTGATATTCAATTCTATTCCATGTGTGAACACCACATGTTACCATTTTATGGCAAAATTCACATTGCTTATTCTCCAAATGGTAGAGTTTTTGGAATATCAAAACTTGTTAGACTGGTTGAAAAATATTCAAAAAGACTCCAAATTCAAGAAAGACTAACCAAAAATATTGCTGATGAACTACACTCTCAGGGAGTAAAGGGAGTTGTTGTTTTAGCTGATGCAGAACATCTTTGTATGAAAATGCGTGGAGTCAGAAATGATGCAACACTTTCTTCATCTGCATTTAGAGGAATTTATGAAAATAAAGAGGAAAAAGCAGGTATAATGTCACTAATTAGACAGCGTGCCTCTGATTTGTCCTTATAGATATACTGAAAAATTAAATAATCAATATTTTTGATCCCATACATGGGAGCAAATCCATACATTCACATTCCAAAGGAATCATGGCCTAATTGGACATGGTATGCAATAGAGTGTATTATTGTAATTGCAGTTTCCATGTTGACATCAAGTAAAATTACTGATTCAATTGAAGGACTAACTCCTGAAGTTCAAAACTATATGTTTATGGGAATTGTTGGCGCATTCTTTTTGATTTGGTATATTGGAATTAGAGGTTTGATTCTAAAAAAGAAAATTCTCAAAAACAGTTACTAGAATTATTTAAGATATTTTGTTTTATCAGTAATACCAGCTTTTGTAAATGCAATTTTTCTATTATTGCAAGATTCACAAATTCCACAATGGTATTTTTTGTTTGAATAACAACTCCATGTTTTGAATATGGAATTGCCTAAAACTTTCATTCCTGCTTTTAGTAAATCACTTTTTGATAACCCTTGTCTATATGGTGACCAAATCTCAATATTTTTTCGTAGCTTTGATTTGATTCCGTCAATTTCACCCTGATTAAATGCGGCTTCTAGTTTTTTTGCAAAATCTGGTCTGCAATCAGGATAATTTTTGTCTCCTGTATGGGCACCATATACGACTAGTGAAGCATTTAGAGTAAAAGCCCATGCTGATGCAATTGATAGAAAAACTGCATTTCTAATTGGAACTACAATAGAATATTCAAATTTGCTAGGAATTTTTCTTTTAGAACTTGTTAGGACATTGGAATTTCCATACAAATCTTTCATAAATCCAATATCAATAATTTTATGCTGTTTCAAACCCAATTTTTTTGCAAAAGATTTAGCAGCTGCAATTTCACTATTTGCTTTTTGTCCATATGAGAATGTAATTCCATACAACTCATACTTTGATTTCAAATATGAAACAGCACAAACAGAATCAACTCCTCCACTAAAAACAATGACTGCCTTTTTCATTACACATCAACTATTTTCTCTTATCTGCTGCACCTTTACTAGGTTTACAAATTATAGTTTGAGATTTTGTACTGGCAGATGTAAATCCCTTGGACATGGCTAGACTGATCTTTTTCAAATTGGCTGAACTTTTTGAAAATGCAATGACTGAAGGCCCTGCTCCGCTTATTGTCACACCCAATGCACCAGCCTTGATGGCATTTTCTTTTACTTTGATAAACCCTGGAATCATATGCTGTCTAGCAGGTTCAACTATTACGTCTTTTATTGAATTTCCGATCATTTCAGGATCTTTTTTCATAAATCCTACAACAATTGCACAAGCGTTTGATAGATTCAAAATACTGTCTGTTAGTTTGATTTTTTTTGGAATTACACCTCTTGAAACTTTGGTTTTCTTTTTTGGAACATCAATAGTTGGAACTGCAATGCACATTCTAAGATTAGCAGGTGGATCAATTCTAATCACATCTAAAGGATTTGTTTTTACAATTACAAATCCTCCTAAAACAGAAGCTGCAACATTATCATAATGAACTGTTCCTGCACTAGCTTTTTCTCCGGATCCTGCAAACTCTACCAAACTATTCCCATCAAGCTTTAATCCAAATAATTTATCAAATGCTACTGCAGTTGCAGCAGCAGAAGCTGCACTACTTCCCATTCCAAAGCCTGCAGGAATTCCTTTCTTGATATTAATCTCAACACCTTCTTTAATTTTGAACTTTTTCTTCATATTTTTTACAACTAGTCCTGCAGTATTTTTTTCAGGATCTGTAGGGATGTTATCTTTAGTAATTATTTTGATTCCATTTTTTATTTTAGTTAATGTCACTGTATCATAAAATGCATCTACTGCTAACCCAAACACATCAAATCCTGGACCTAGATTTGCAGTTGAAGAAGGTGCCTTGACTGTAACTTTAGATACCATCTAATCTTCTACCTCCTCACCCAAATTAAGAATTCTGCTTAGAGCGCCTTCAAGATTTACAAAACCATCTTCAGTTACATTTGATATTGGAATTAACCCTTGTGCAAATCCACCCAAATTCAATCCTCGTAAAATATTTGTAGTTAGCATATAGGTATCACCATCTGTATCTTTAGCAATAGCATTTTCCAAAGATTTCAAATTTGTTGACCATTGTAAAATTTCTTTTAATTTATCACCTATGAGATCTGATTTTGTAAGAACATTAATTGTTGGTAAATTCAAACGTAATCTTATTGATGTAGCAAGTAATGCAATTGAAACAAAATTCACTGGAGTGTTAATTAACACACCATCAAAAAGAAATATGTTTGTTTTTTCTTCAGATGTAAGATTTTCTACAATGAATCGTCCACTGGAACGATATGCAAACAATTCTATCTGACCTGGCGTGTCTACAATTAGATAATCTGGATTTACTTTATTTACATCATTTTGAATCTCATCTATTTTTGCTGCAATCAAATCATTTGCCATTATCATTGCACCGTTTGGTCCTAAACCGTATTCTTGCATGATTGACACATAATCTACGTAGTCTCTAACATCTACATCACAATTATACGCTAAACTCTCTACGCCAGGATCTAAATTCAACACAGATGCAAATGCTCCGTTTTTTGTATAATATTCATGAAGCTTTGATGAAAGTAATGATTTTCCTGAACCCGCAGTACCTGAAACAAAAATAGTTTTCAATCCGTCTAATTTTCATTATTTGCTTATATTTCAAACTAGCTTGATTTTGATATTATTCTCTCTAAAAATACCAAATCGGTATTCAAAAAGATCAATAATTTCCATTTTGCCTTTAACTAACTAAATTACATTCTATTTGTGATTCAAAGTACATTGGATAAGGAAGCTCATCTCAAAGATCTAGTAGTAAAATTACTAAGAGAAAAAAATCTTTCAGACTTTGATATGCTTGATTCATTATTTGAAGAAGTAAAGCAGGAACTTCAAAATCAAGATAAAACCTCAGATATGTCATAATTTTCATGCCTAATTCTAGGGATTAATTCCTCATGACTGGAAATTTACTCAACTTTCATATTTGATTCTTGAAAAAAATTATCAAATGAACTGGAGACTAGTCGCCATTCCTATTACTTTGATTCCTATTTTCATAATTGCCATTCAATTTGATATTCAAATTGAAGACATTCTAGCTATTGGCTTGCTTCCATTTATTGGAGCAATTATTGCCATGTTGATTAAATTAGTCCTTCAGGGAGTCAAATTTGCATATATCACGCGAAAATATCTTGGAAATTTTGATTCGTTCTTTAAACTAGTTGGCGTCAGAGTTGGCAGCGAATTTATCAAATTTACAACTCCAATGTTTATTGGTGCAGAATTTGTTGTGATATACTATCTGCATAAAAAAGGAGCAAAGCCTGCAAAATCTGCATGGATTGCAATTATGGATATTGTAACTGAAGTATTTGCAGCTGGCCTGCTCTCTATAATGGCTGGAATCATTGCACTACTAAGTGGTGCATATGTAGTTGCAGGAGTTATTTTGGCTACTAGTATTATCATTACATCTTTGTGGATGGTTATGTTCTTCCTTTCTTCAAAACACACATTTCAAGTTCCCAAAGTATTGGAAAATCTTGCCAAGAGATTTGGAAAAGAAAAAGGAGCACAAGCCATTGATAAAACAAACACGTGGATGGAAGAAGTATGTGTTATGAGTCGAGAGAATCTAAAAACTAGTGAATCTAAGAAAATCTTTACGATTTCATTCTTGTTTTCACTTGCATCTTGGTCATTTTATGGAATTTCATTTATGATTATTGCAATGGGAACTGACTTTACAATTAATGCATTTGACTCTATCATGGCAGTAATGGGAGCAAACGCAATTGGAAATCTTCCAATTACCATAGGTGGCTCTGGTCTGGCAGAATTTGGAATTGTAGCATACATCAATAACTTGGATCCTTTTGCTTTTGAAATTACAGAGGGAGTTGTTGCCTGGGATGCAGTAATTGGATGGAGAATTGCAACATACTATGTACCAATTGTCATTACATGGCTACTTTTGGTAAAATTAGCACTGAGCAGAATTTCCAAGCCTCAGGCTACATAGAAACCACTTTATCTTTTAATGATTTTTTCCATTTGTGGATTTTAAAAACAAAGTTGTTTTAATTACTGGAGCATCATCGGGAATTGGTAGAGAGTCTGCTATTCAATTTGCAAAGCTAGGTGCAAACATCGTGTTAGTTTCTAGAACAAAAGAAAAACTTGAACTAGTTGCTAATGAATTAAAAAAATTCAATGTTTCTACACTAATTTGCCAATGTGATGTTGCCAAAAAAGATCAAGTAAAAGAAATGTCAGAAATAGTTTTAAAAAAATTTGATTCAGTTGATATTTTAGTGAACAATGCTGGTTTTGCAATATATGGTTCTGTAAATGATCTTAGTATTGATGAAATAGAATCACAAATGGAGACTAATTATTTTGGAATGATATATTGTATCAAAAACTTTCTTCCAAAAATGCTTGATAAAAAATCAGGTCATATTGTAAATGTAGCATCAGTTGCTGCAAGCTTTGGTCTACCTGGAATTGCTTCGTACTGTGCATCAAAGTTTGCGATGCTGGGATTTTCAGAAGGACTAAAACATGAATTAAAAAATTCTGGAGTTGGAATTACAGTTGTTAGTCCAATCATGGTCAGAACTAATTTCTTTGAGCATCCATCGTTTGAAAAAATGCCGAAATTTTCTCCAACATCACTTAGTTCTAAAACTGTTGCAAAAGCAATAGTAAAAGCTGCAAATTCTCCAAGACTGGAAATTATAGTCCCATCAGTAGTACGTATTGCTGTATGGATAAAGAATACATTTCCATATTTTATCAACCCCATCTTAGGAAAAGCTTTCAAAAAACAATTAGATTCTATGAAAAAAGATTAATCTTCTTCTAAATCATCATTTGTAGATTCACTAGAGCCTACATCCATCAATTCTAATGATTTTAAATCAAATTGGTAAATTGCTTTCATCTCAATTTCTTTTTCTTTTTCTAGAAATTCTGACACTTTTTTGCTTAATGGTGCCTTGTGTTGATCAAAGACAAACTCGTAAACCTCACCTTTTAGTAAATCATCAATTTTGATAGTTTTTGGTACATCCATTGTAACAATATGTCGTCCATCTTCAACAGCATCATACAGCTGAACATCAATTTTGTTATCTTCATAATAGAATTCTAAAATATATCCTGATTTTTTGTGCTCTTCAGGTTTCTTAAATTTTGCATTTTGAATTTCATCAGTAACCCATTCTGGAATTTCATCTTCTTTCTTTTTTACCATGGTAAATCCACACTAATTTTCTGCTTTTTCTTTTTTACTTTTTGACCACCATTCAAGATAGTCATCATGTTTGTCATCACGTGTTCTTTCTCTTTGATTTAACTTGAATCTGATATCTGAAACTTCTTCTCTTGTTGCGTATAATCCACATCGTTTACAAATGAAATGTCTTCTATTCTTTTCATCCATTTTCATTGGAATATCAATTTCATCAAATAATTTGAATAAAGCGTCTCTACTTCTGTCCTCTTCTTCTGGAAAATCTTCTACATATTTTGCTTCTATCTTCTTTTTCTCTCGTGATGTACATTCTGGACAGTTAGGCACTGATGTGTTGGCTTGATTTTTTCCATAAAAGCGTTCCCACATCTTTTTTGATCGATATTGTCTGACATACGGATTTTTTCATCATCCCTTTCGGTCCGTTCGCCCATCGAAATCCCGCATGCCAGACGAACAAAATCATCAAAATAATCTATTATCTCTTTTCTTCCAAGGTCTGAGCAGCAATTTTTGCTGAATTTTCTGCCCCATTGGGAATAAAGTTCTTTGAGAATTCTTTTAAATTATCCTGAAATTCTTCATAATTTTCCTTAATTTTTGATATACCTTTAGTCACTTGATTTGTTTTAATCGCCAACACCCCTAGGTTTTTCTCTTCAGCCCATCTGATATTGTTAGTATGTTCATCATAAATTGGAATTCCAATTATTGGCTTTGATTTTCCACCCATGATTTCTCCCATTACTGTATGAGATCCATTAACTACTGCATATTTACATAAATCCAAAATTGTGTCTTTTTCTTGCTCTGAGAGAAAACCAATATCAATCTGTATCCAATCAATTTTTTTCTCCAAAGCTTCTGTAACTGAATATTTTTTTCCATCTTTTCCAATTACCGAATCTATACTGGAATCATTTCTTGCATGTGAAATTACTCTCTTTTCATTTTTCATTTCATCTTGATGGAAAACTTCTTCATATTTTTGACCAGTACCATCATTAGTTGATTTATTCCCTGTTCTCATCCAATATCCAAATTCATTGTTTTTAACTAATTTTTCTAGATCTGATTCATTTTCTTTTTTGATTTTTTTACTATTTGTAAAATGTCCAACATAGGTAATTTTTTCTTCTACTTCTTTGATGAAATTCAGATTGTACTCACACATTGTATATGGTGGTGGTGAATCTGCAACAAGAATTTTTGATGCTTTACCAATTTGTTTTGCAACAAAAATTAACGATGGATAAAGATACGATCTTGAATTATACAGTTTTGGTCTAAATTGATTTGTTACAAACAAACTAGGAATGTTTCTATTTTTTGCTAGAATATTTGAACCCATATCACCGTCATTAATTACCAAATCAAACTTTTCTTTGTTATACAGTTTCCTTTCTTCTCTCAAATAATTTGCAATTTGTCTAACCAGTGGCGGATTTTTTGAAATTGGCAATAATAAATTCATCAATGACTTTGAAACACTTGGACCAAACTTGCCATCAATAGGAGTTGGCATTAAAATTTCATGAATTTTTTCTTTCTGGTCTGGAAATTTTTTTAATAATTTCTCATAAACATGGTCTTTACTAGAAAAATGAACTTCAAATTCTTCTTTGATATGCTCTCCCAAAACATCATTTAGTCTCATCATTCGTGAATAATGACCGCTTCCCCATGGATAGATGAATTCTCCTATTTTGAGCACAATATGAAACCAAATATGCCGTTTAAATTCTCAATGATTTTCTAGAGAATCTAAAATATCATGAACATTGTTAGGACCTATCTTTATTGTGATTTTTTTCTTTGTTTTTAAAGCAAATTCAACTTCTTTTTTTGAAAAAGGAGGAATTTCATTTGTAGTAATTGTGACTGCTTTTTCTAATTTTTTCATATTTCTTTCTAATCCTATTTCTTTTGCTTCATCAAACAAACTGGTATCAACTCCTGTTAGTGGAAGAATTGGAATTTTCTTTTTTGTAAATACTAGTTTTAATGAATTATCGATAAAACCTGAAGAAAAAACCAGTGGAGATAATGCTAGTGATACACGATTGTTTGGGTAATGTAATAGAATTTGTAAAATTGAATTTACATAGATTAAATAATTTTTAGTTCCATTAGGACTGATTTTTAGCTGCAAAAATTCAAGTTCAATTTTATCCTGCACTAGTCTTGGAATTATTTGATTGATTGTTTTTGCAAGATTCATCAATTCTGATTTTTGTCGATAACAAACTATTATCTTTGTATCATATCCTTGCTTTATTGTCTCATAACAAGATACTGCTGATATCTCATCATATACTGCACAAATAGTTTTTTCACTTTGTGATTGATATGGAATTCCTCCTTTACCTGTATCTGAAAAAATACAGATGTATGCATTATTTTTTGTCAGATATGTGTACAGTAATTTATCAAAATTTTCATCTGTACCTGGATGTGCACCCAAGTTTGCTTTTTTCTCTATAATATTTGATGTTGCAGCAATTTCCACATCTTTGGTTACAAATCCTTTTGATATTCCATCTACTTTGACTAGAAATTTTTCTCCCTTTAAGAGTAAATTACCTCCAATAGATGTAATTTCAGATACAATATTTTGAAAATTATTTTTTATTTGTCTTGCAATTGCTATTTTTTCAATTCCAAAAAGTAAATTGATGGCAGATGATGCAAATACAGGATCATTTGCATCAACTAGAATTACATCACCATCACATTTCACAGATTTAAATTGTTGATTTTTTATTTTGAGAATTTTTTTAATATTTGAAATTAAATTAGGAATTTTATTTTTTGAAAATATTGTTGGAAAAACTATGACATATGATATTTCATCCATATTTACTATTTTGAATTCTACTAGTTTATAATTTAGGACAAGACTTCGGGTAATCAATATAAAACAAATAATCTTACTAATATTGTGACAAAATTCACTCAAGAACAAGTAGATGATTTAAACTCAAAAATTAAAACTACTGAAGAAGCATTACAGTGGGTTTCAGATAATATTCATCCCAAAGTTGCCAAGGCATCAAGTTTTGGTGCTGAGGATGCAGTAGTGATGGATATAATGTTAAAAATTAATCCTAAATTTCGATTCTTTACTCTTGATACAGGACGATTACCACAAGAAACCTATGATATCATAGATACAGTGAGTAAAAAATACGATATTTCTGTTGAAGTTCTATTTCCTGATACAAAGGAAGTAGAAGAAATGGTTCGTGATAAAGGAATGAATCTATTCTATGATAGTGTGGAAAATAGAGAACTTTGTTGTGAAATTAGAAAAGTTCACCCAATGAACAAAATGTTGAGTACATTGGATGGTTGGATTACTGGATTAAGACGTGATCAAACTAAAAATCGAGAAAATATCAAAATCTTTCAGATAGATCATGGGCATGGAGGAATTCTTAAAATCAACCCGATTATTGATTGGACTTGGGATCAAATTCAAGAATACATTAAAAATAATAATTTACCATACAACAGTCTTCTTGACAAAGGCTATCCGAGTATAGGATGTGAACCATGTACTAGAGCAATAAAACCTGGAGAAGATATTCGAGCAGGTAGATGGTGGTGGGAACAAGGTGGCAACAAAGAGTGTGGCCTTCATATAGAGCGTAAAAGGATAGATTAGTATGTCAGAAAACAATTCGATCAAACCACACGGCGGAATACTAGTAAATAGAATTACAAAAGCTGATCCTTCTGGATTATTCTCAATTACAATTAGTGAAGATGTTGCAAATGATGTTGAAAACATTGCAGATGGAATTTTTAGTCCTTTAGAGGGATTTTTAGGCCAACAAGATTTTGAAAGTGTTGTTTCTCGTGGAAGATTATCAAATGATTTAGCTTGGACCATTCCAATTGTACTTGATGT
>JACNFR010000078.1:47264-54769 GCA_014384555.1 Candidatus Nitrosopumilus sp.
ATTTGTGCATTCCAAACCAGAAATCCACCACATGTAGCACATGAAATGCTACAAAAAACATCAATTACAACTCGTGATGGTGTATTTGTAAACCCAGTAATTGGTCAGAAAAAGTCTGGTGACTTTGTAGATGAAGTGATTGTAAAATGCTATGAAACAATGATAAAACTATACTATCCTGAAAATAGATGTAAACTTGGAACATTACATACACAAATGAAGTATGCTGGTCCAAAAGAAGCAATTCACCATGCAATTATGAGACAAAACTATGGTTGTACTCACATCATAATTGGACGAGACCATGCTGGTGTTGGAAAATTCTATGATCCAATGGCAGCACAAAAAATCTTTGATGATTATCCAGAGTTGGAAATCTCTCCAGTATTCTTCCCACCATTCTTTTACTGTAGAAAATGTCTTACATATACAACTCCAAAAGCATGTCCACATGACAATGATGTCAAAGAGCAAATTAGTGGAACAGCATTAAGGGAAATGATTCAAAATGGTCAGGCACCATCAGAGTTTATTTTAAGACCAGAAGTTGCACAAGTAATTTTAGATCATCCAAAGCCATTTGTTGATTAGATTTTTATTCAATCAAAATTGTTCTAGCTTGTGAAATATCTCTTTACCATAATTTTACTTGCTGGAATTTTTATATCTCCTGTATTTGCAGAGGAAACAAACAATCCATCATTAATCATTGATACATTAGAAATTCCTTCAAATGAATTTAACACCATAGTACGAGAGGCACCAATTAGAATTTTAGATGATGTTCATGCTGTAAGCTGGCAAGTAACTATCGATAACAATCTACTATATGCAAATCCCGATGGAAATGCAGTATTACGACTATATGATCAAGAGAATCGTGATGAATTTATTGAGATGGGTATGGGATCACAGTCTGACTACAAGTTTTGGGTTGCAGTTCAAACTCCAAAGGAAGGTTACATTGTAGTTCATAGAGATTTAGACAGAGGCTGGTATCCAGAAGCAAAATCTATCATCTCATTTACTGACAGAGCAGGACTAACTGTGAATAATGGCGCAAGAATTGTAGTTACGAATTTAGATATTGGAGAATTTGCAATTCATTCGTATTCTGTTCATGGAATGGAGGGTTCAACTGATCCTCCTGCAGTAAGCTCTGGAAGTATGGTTATAGAATTTTTATCAGGTGATCCTGCAAAGAATGTATTTGCATTGTTTCCATTTTATGTAGCAGCTGGAATGGGTGTTATAGTTGGAATATTATTTTTAACTAAGAAGCGTTCTTAGATTTATAAAATTTACAACTCTTTTTAATTTTACATACATCACACATTGGTGAAATTGGTTTGCAAATATTCTGCCCATACATTACAAATGTATCATTAATGTCAATCCAGTATTTCTTTTCAATTTTTTTCATTAGTTCTTGTTCTGTCTCTTCAGGATTTTTTGTCTCAACTAGTCCCAGTCTATTTGAAATTCTATGAACATGAATGTCAACTGGTATTGCTGGTTTTTCAAATGCGTAAACTAGAACACAGTTGGCAGTTTTTCTTCCAACTCCTGGCAATTGCACTAGAGTATCTAGATCTTCAGGAACTTTATCTTTGTATTTTGTATGAATAATTTTTGCAACCTCAATAATTCTTTTAGATTTTACATGAAAGAATCCAATTGATTTAATTATTTTTTCAACATCTTTGATTTTAGCACCAGCTAGTTGTTTAGGATTTTTATATTTTGAGAATAATTCCTTGACTGCTTTAGTTGTAGCTTCATCTTTAGTTCTAGCTGACAAAATTGTCCCTATCAGAATACTAAAAGGACCTGTCTCTGCATCATGAAGATCCCTTAGTGCTGTAATCCTTGGTGGCTTTACAGCATTCATGGTATTAGTCATCCCATCTAGAATTTTTTTCATATTTTTTGATGTTTTATGCCTAGTATTACTATTACACCTTGTGATCCAACTGGACTTACGTGCGAATAGTTCCTTTTTTAATTACACATAAAACGTTGTTTCTTAATTAATTATTCATGGAATTAACAAAAGACGAAGAATCTGCATTAAAGGGCGAACAAGGAGAAACTATGCAAACAGCATATAGAATTCTTGTTGCAACAGGTGAGGCAACTGATGCTGAAAAATTAATTCCAATAAAATGGGCTCATCTTTCTGGTGTAAATTATAATACAATTGGTGATGCAGGAGAAGAATTTCTATCTGGCATTAGCAAAGATGCACGAGTCAAAGTAAAAACTACCTTAAACCCAATGGGGTTTGATATTGATAATGTAAAAAATTATGGACTAGATGAAAATTTTATCTCAAAACAACTATCAATTAGAAATTCATATGAAACGATGGGAGTAATTCCATCTTTTTCATGTATTCCTTATGAAATATTTGATATCCCAAAAGATGGAACTCAAGTTGCATTTGCAGAAAGTAATGCTGCAATTCATGCAAATTCATTTGATAATCTAAAAACAAACAAGGAAAGTGCATTTAGTGCATTAGCAAGTGCAATTGTTGGAAAAAGTCCATACTCTTCTCTAAGAAAAGAGGATAATCCAAACATTACAATTCGAATGAAAGTAAAAAACCCTAATGAATTAACATATGGAATGCTCGGATTTTTTGCAGGAAAAGTTGGAGATACATCTGTAAATATTTCAGGACTTGGAGAGATGGATAAAAGACAAACAAAAGCAATGTGCGGTGGAATGGGAACATCAGGAACTTGTGCCAAGTTTATCTTTGGAGAAGGTGATTCTGATTGCGAAAAAATAGATTTTGATGAAAAAGAGATGCAAAATGTTCATGATGAACTAAACACTGCAGAAAAAGGTAACATCATTACACTTGGTAGTCCTCAATTGGGACTAGATGAAATTACTCAACTTGCAGGCAAGCTAAAAGGTCGTTCATTTCAAAAACGATGTATGGTGTTTATGCCTCGAACTGTAAAGGAGCAATCAACAAAAATTGGATACACTGCAGAACTTGAACGTGCAGGATGTGAAATTTTAGCTGACTGTTGTACCTGCTTATCTCCATTGATTAGCAAGGATAGTGTTGATGCAGTTACAACTAACAGTATCAAGGGTGCATTTTATCTTAAAAATTCCAACGGTGTAGGTGTTAATCTCAAACCATTATCACAAATTATAGAAGATGAGACAAGATGAAAGTTCTAGTTTCAGGAAAGGTACAAGGGATTGTTTTAAAGTCTGAACATCCAATTAATTTTCTAGGTACAGTTGACAAAAAAACTGGAGTCATCAGTGATGAAAATCATGATTTGTATCAAAAATCACTCAAAGATACAGTTCTTATTTTTCCATCTGGTGTAGGCAGCAGTGTTGGTGCATATACAATTTATTCAATAAAGTCAAACCAAACAGCGCCTCTTGCAATGATTTGTAAAAAAGCAGATCTTACAGTAGCTACTGGATGTGCATTAGCAAATATCCCAATGATTACAATTAGTGATGAAGAATTTTCTTCAATTAAAAATGGCATGAAAATTTCTTTTGATACTGATTCTAATCAAATTCATTATCAATAAGTTTCTCTTTTTGTAAATCCCCTAAACTTACTTTTATTATCTGACTTTTTCCAGCAGGCAAGGCACGAACAAATTCATCAATGTTAATTTTTCTTGTAATATCTTCAAACAGTTTTGAAAATTCTATTCTAATTTTTTTGGCACATTCTGGCATTTCTAATCCATGTGGTTCAATAATTGCATAACAAAGAGAATTTTTCTTAATTGGTTCTGGAGGTCCACATGTTAAGATATAATCATCATCAATAGGCATAATTCCAACTGCTAATCGAAGTGTATCTGATTTGATAAAATTTCTTTGTCCTTCAATTGTAAAGGAACCTTTTGGAAGAAATTCTCCACTTGGTGCTGATTTTTTTACTTGTTCTGGATGAACCCAGTATGCACTAACACCATACATTCCTTCTCTCCATGCACGACTAAAACAAACTGTAGCATGTGCAATTTCATTCATACTGGTATCTGGTGCATTCTCTGCATCTTTCACAATAAAAAATGGTGAGCCAAAAATATCCCCATGGAACACTTTGTCATTTTTATCTAAATGTTTTCTAATTACAGCTGAATTTGATGCAGCATCCCTTCCACCAATTGCAAGTATCCCATCTGTTGTAAAAAACCATCTATATCTCTCATACCAATTCTTTTTTCTAATTTCTGTAACCACGAAAAGATCTTTTTCAGATTCTGTTTTACTTTGGAATTTTTCTAGCTTTTTCTCTGTTTTCTCCTTAATTGCTTGAATAGAAGAGATTGCACCTGATTGTTTTTTTGCTTCATTAAATAACACTGATGCAATTGACTGAAGTGGAGATTGAGTGTTTATCTTTATTTTTTCATCTTGAACAATAATTAATGAAATTCCTTTTTCGCTGACTAATTTTGCATTATTAGTTGCCAAGATTTCTTGAGCTGCAGTATCTTCAATTGATATGATTCCTTTTGATACCATTTCAAAAAGAGAATTTGCAACTGTTGTAATGTTTTTTGATCTTTCTTTAACAATTTCAATAGCTTTTTCTTGTTCAGAAATTTGCGTTTGTAACTCTTTAATTTTTTTATCTGAACCACTTGATTGCACTGATTTTCCTTTTTCTATAATATTTTCAGTAAATACCGTATCTAATCCTTCAATGAAACTATTTGCTGGAGTAACTTCTGCATCTGATTTCCCTAATTTTACAGGAAGAACTTCAGTTTTTTCATTTCTAATTATTTCTGCATCATGATTTCCTGATACTACATCTGAAACAATTTTTTTTACAGTTTCAAAAATTTTCTTTATCTCTTCTTGAGATAATAAATTTCCAATTTTTTTACCATCAATTTCTGCAATTTCAAAAACTGCTTCAACATATTTTTTTGGTAAACCCAAAGTTCTTCCAAACCATTTTGCAGCAACTAAATCTGTTGTTTTCAGTTCATCAAAATCTGATTCTTTGAGATTAAAAATATCCAGACCACTGTTTGGTGGTTGAGCATATTCTAATCCCACACTTAATTTTCTATGTCTGACATCTATTGAATGCTGTAAAGCAAGAATTTTCATATCATTGTTACAAAGTAAAATATTTCCATCTCCAAAGAATTCTCCTACTAGAACAAGCTCTTTTCCAAATCCTTCAAAAGTAAAATATGCAATCCTCTCTGCTCCAATTTGTTCTATTTTTTTTAATTTTAATCTTAAAAGATCACTTCGTAATCTTTTGAGTAATCTGTTTGGCTCCATTTGATCTATTTTTACTGCAGTTAACCAAACGCCAGAAGTTGAGATCATCATGAATAGATCACTCTTTTCTGTATGGTGAAGTTTGAAGAGAATACTGTCTTTTGTAATTCCATAAATATTACTGATATAGTACCCTTGAACTTGTTCAGAAATTGTGTTAACTAGATATCGTAATTCAATCCCTGCTAATGCCATAATGATCTTGATTATTGTCTAAAATTATACTCTTGCTTTGAAATGCTCAAACTTTTACCAAAGATATTAAACATGGTTTGCTTGAGACACGCTAGAAAATTACTTGGCAAAATTCAAAAAGAAAAAATCTGAACCTACAGTGGATCCTAATGCTTCAAAATCTGAACCTACAGAAGATATTTCAACTGAAATTCCAGAAACAGAAAAATCTGAACCTATACCAGAAACCCCTTCGGGAGAGCCACCAATCAGTGTTGCTGAGAAAAGTGAAAAGGATAGGAAATTAAATAAATTATTTTGGATGCGTATTGCTCTAGCTGTAATTGCAGGAACTGCTGCAACTTTTATTTTTGAAGATATTGAAGGCGAAGAAAGAAGATGGGCATCAATTGGTTTTATGATAGTTATTTTCTTTGGAACCGTTATAGTTGCAAAAGGAATGAAAATGCAATTGCCATCATCTGATAGAAAAAAAGTTGTCACACAAGCTATTGGTAGCTATGTTTTCCTATACTTGTTTTCATGGATTGTAAGTTATACACTAACTCATTTAGGAACTGTATCTAGTGGAATCAATATTTAATTTAGATATTAAAAAGTGGTAATAGTATATGTGGAAATTTAAAACTCCTGGTATTCCTGATGAAGAGTTTGATAGAGCAGAAAAAGTACCTATTACTAAAGAAGAAGTCAGGGTCATTCAAATTAGTAAAGCTAGATTAAAACCTGGACAAATAGTTTATGACATTGGATGTGGTAGTGGATCTATATCTATTGAAGCTGCATTACAAATAGAATCATCTGGAAAAGTTTTGGCAGTTGATTATGATGAAAATGCCATAGAATTAACTAAAAAAAATATTCAAAAATTTGGTTTATCAAATATTACAGTTATTCATGGTAATGCTAAAGAAAAAATTCAAGAATTAGAAGAAGCAGATACTATTTTCATTGGAGGTACAGGCGGAGACACAAAGGAAATAGTTGAGATATCTCAAAACAAACTAAAATCTGGTGGAAGAATCGTAATTGGAATAATTCTGATAGAGACTCTGTATTCTGTATTACAAGTATTAGAGAAATTAGAATTTGAATCTGTAGATATTACTCAAGTTACAATATCCAAAAGTAGAAAGACCAGTACTGGAACCATGATGCTTGCAAGAAATCCAGTAACTATCATATCTGCTACTAAAATCTAATCTAGATTTTTAATTAGGGAGAAATTCATACATTCTATGCCTGGATTAATTGGAATTGGAGTAGGTCCTGGAGATGTTGATCTACTTACAGTCAAGGCTGTAAAGGCAATACATAATGCAGATATCATCATGTGTCCTGCTTCTAAAGAAGATAGGCCTAGTATCGCTTTTGCTGTTGTTTCATCAATAATTGATAAATCTAAAAATCAAGAAATTATCAAATTAATTTTTCCAATGACTAAAGACAAAGATATTCTTAAAGCTTCATGGAAGAAAAATGCAAAAATAATGGCTGAAACTGTATTGACTGGAAAGAATGTTGTTTATCTTACTGTAGGTGATCCTTTTTTGTACAGTACTTGGATCTACATGCACAAAGATTTAACAGAAAATTATCCAGATATGGACATTAGTGTGATTCCTGGAATCGTTTCCATGTTTACATTTGCAGCCAAAGTTGGTGTGAGTGTAGCTGAAGGAGCAGAAAAAGTTGCTATTATTCCATCATGTTATGATTTGTCAAGTGTGAAAGAGATTGCTAAACATTCTGAATCAATGATATTTCTTAAAGATGGAAGATACTTTGACAAAGTTATTGAAGTGCTAAAAGAATCTGGATTCCCAGATAATTCTATTTTTGCAATTGGGCAAGATCTTGGAACAGAAAATGAAATTATTAAAAAAATGACATTGGGTGAAGTAAATGATTCATCATTAACAACAAAATATTTCTCAATCTTGGTGGTAAAACGTGTCTGAGGTATTTTTTGTTGGTTGTGGTCCAGGTGATCCTGAACTAATTAC
>JACNFR010000076.1 GCA_014384555.1 Candidatus Nitrosopumilus sp.
TAAGCTGTTACCGAATGCATCAACGGTTCTCAAGTTAGCAGCTGGTGCTCTCTCGAGAGGTGGTACAATAGTGCCGATTAGTGTAGTGGCTGTGATATCAAGTTCATCTGCAGTAGTATATGGTTCAGGTAATGTATTGTCCTCATATTCTGCGGTGACAGTGTCACCTTCTGCGACTCTGAGTCTGTGACCAGAAGATTCGTTAGAAACAGTGAAGAACACTGTACCTTCGAAAATTCCGGTTGCCTCATTAGTCTCAGTTACAGTAAGGTTAATACCTCCGGCATCGGAGTCAGACCACGCATCGACTTTGAAGTTGTCGACTGCTTCTGGATCTAAGTTCATGTCTGGATCAATTACTCTTACAACACCTGTTCCGCTTGCTGGATAGCTTGCTTCAAGCCACTGAACCTCACCAATGTTCCATCTAATTAATGCTGAACCGACTACAGTTTCATCCTCTGAGAATTCAAAGGATACTGTAAGTCCGTCATCGTCATCAGTTGGAATTTTTCCATCAGTTGGACCAGTACCGCTGGCAGTGCCAAGGGTCTTGTCATTTGTACCATCACCATCTGCATCATGTGTGAATCCAGTAAGGATTACTTCACCTGTGAAGATGCCTGTATCAGTACCAGTTTCGACAAGTTTGTACTGGTCGATATCATAACCTCTAGTAGCGACCTTTAATGGATCTCCACTGGTGTTACCGATTTCATCAACTAGATTACTGTCAAAGTTGTGATCTGGTGCTACTACTGTGATGTATACTTTATCAGTCCATGTGTAAACTTTTTGGTCAAGCTCGACGGTTGCACCAAAGTTTGAAGTAAAGATAGTCACGTTGACATCTTCATCTTCATCACCTACAAAGTTAGAACCGGATGGACCCCAGTCAGTATATTCGAGAACAATTTCTTCACCTCTTTCAAGGTTGTTAGAATTTACTGATGCTGGAATTTCCAAAACTACTTGGAAGATTCCTGTAGAATCACCAGTTTCTCTAAATGCTGTTGGTTCTGGATCAAATGTTCCTGCAAAGCCTCCCTCATCACCAATGGTGTTTGTGAAAGCATCAGAGTCCCATTCAATCAAGTCCAAGTCATAAGTCTCAGCACCATCATTATCCAGATCAAAGTCTGGCTCAATGAGTGTCAAGATCATGTCGGAACCAATAATGTAGACGGATTTGTCGGATTGCAATACGCCGTTTCTCAAGTCAAATGTAGCTGAATCAGTTACTGTGTTAGAAGAACCTGATGCGTCTGTTGGATCAGTGTACTCTACTTGGAGAATATCTCCTTGTAGGATACAATAATTCTCACCAGAAGCTGCGGCTTCATCAAACCTTGTTAGAACAGAACCCAATGACGTGCCGTTTAGGCCAGTAAATGTGCTTGTTGCTGGACAAAGTGAGCTGTCCGGACCATCAGTATATCTAATTGTGATATCAGATTCGAATATTCCTGCATCTGGTGCGATTTCGACCATTGGACCAAATGTTCTAACACTTGTTAGTGCTGCTGCATTGGTATCAATGGTGCCGTCAACTGCTGCAGTTGTACCAGCATAGCCGATGATCACAGTTTCAGAACCTCTTATTACAGAGACCTTTACTGGAGCACCGCTACCTGCTGAACCTGTAGCAATTGTATCTTCACCTGCTGCGGATAAGTCGTAATCTGGATCGTTAACTCGTACATGGATTGTTAGATCACCGTTTGACAAGGATTCGCCTGATGCGAGAGATGTTTGATCAATACCAGTTGCGTGGATTGGGAAAACACTTCTCTTTGAATTATCGGCGTTGGTTGGTGATTTTGCTGTATTTGTGCTAAAGTCTGCCACTTGACCAAATGGTACTGGGTATACTGTTCTGTCTAATGAGACTGAACCGGTATTTGCTCTAACACCTGCGCCGTCACCAACTTCAATGGTTTCACCAGATGCATCTCTAAAGTCAACATAGTTGACTTCAATGTCTACACCTGTTGTACTAGTTGAGGTACCAGAAGAACCGGTAAATCCAGTTCTCTTACAGTAGTTTGCTGGGATTTGGAAATCGCCAACAAATACGCCTGTGTCTGAGCCTGTTTCAACTAGTGTGAATCCTGTTTCACCAAGACCATCAGTACCGGATACTGGTGTACCACAAGTAACTGTGCCTTGGCTTGATTCTTGCCAGATCTCATCATCAAATGTGACATCTAATAATCTTGTAAGTGAAACACCGTCAGATAATGCTGTACGACTGTTGGCAACTTTACCAACTGCGTCATAGTTTGTATCACCTGATGTGGTTACTACAGTATAGATATCAATTAATGATGAATCTACGTTTAGATCTAAGTCTTCTAATGTAATTGTAACTGTGTCCGCTACTTTATAGTTTGAATCGCCAAAACTGACCATACCAGAGTGGGTTGATGCTGCTTGTTGATCTGCAATCTGTGTTGATACACCGTCTGCACCTAAGTCAAGATAATTGACTCTTGGAGAATCTTCATCAGTCAAGTCTTCAATTGCAATGAATGTTACTTCATCGGAAATTGTGGTTAGACCTGAATAGACAGAAGCGTCTAAGATGTTCAACTGATTGATCATTACGTATTCGAGTGAACCTACAAACTCGCCTGTGTTATCACCAGATTCCTCTAGTTCGAGTCTAACAATTTGGTTTGCAACTCTATCAGAGCTGGTATAACCATTATTGGTAAATCCAAATGAGAAGAAGTCTGCAACAAATGGGGTAATGCCTTCAGTTGTTGTAACTGTGTTTGTTCCGTTACCGAAAGTAATCATCAAACCGACGTTATTAGCGTCTGGAGTTGCAGTAGTATCAGCAATTTCACCCATCAATGTTGTATAAGCTGTAGTTCCGTTAAGTACTGTCAAACTTTGTGGATCTATGCCAGATACAATTAGATTTGCAAATACTGCACCGGTTAGGGTATTACCTGCACCAGTTAAGATATCAGTGGTAGAGTTTAACAAATAAACATCAACTGTTCCAGTTGTATTTAGTGCTCTAACATCAATATTTAGCAAGTTAACGCCTTTTAGTCCACTTGTTGAAGTTGAATCCTTTACGGTATTTCTAAAGTCAGCAAATGTTGTTTGGTAGTCAATGATGATACCATCGACTTCTGCATTTGCAGATAGTGCTGGGATTCTTCCCACTTTAGAATAAGAGTCTACAGATACAGTGTTTGATCCACCTACAATACTCTCAACAGAAAGTCCAAGTGGAATAGATCCACTACTTGTTCCGTTAAAGAATACTGCCTTTGTAGAGTTTGAACCTTCACCTAGTGTAAACGGATCACCAGTAGATAATGTAGGAATCAATGTAAATGAATTATCTTTTACAGAGATATCCTCATCACTTCTGCTGTTCTTGTTGAAATCTGCATCAACTAAGACTACTGGAATCACTTCACCAGAGCTCCATTCATCATCAGTTGGCTGAATATCAATGCTACCAAATGAGTAGCCCATTACAATAGATGAACTGCTACCATCATACTTGATTGTTGCTGATGTTCCTCTCAAGTCAGTAGATACTGTCTTGAGTGTAGATTTGTCAGCTGAATCATATGATACAAAGACATTACTAGCAGGACCAGTTTCTGTGATAGTTACTGGTTGTTTACCTGCAGTAATAGTACCAGATACAGCAGTTAACAGTCCTTCAGCGGTAACCACATTATTAGCATTATCCTGGATTGTCAGGACATTGCCTTTACCTTGTGGATTTCCATCTATTTGGAGAACTGCCTTTGACTGTTGTAACGCTGACAATTGGTTTCCTGATGGGCCACCTGAAATGTCGATAGCTTGCAAGTTAATAGCGTTATTACCGGAATTACCTGCTGCTGCGCCATTTTCATCAAACATTTGATATATTGTTTGTAGTGTGTTTGTTGAGTTGGTGGCAAAGGTCCAAGAGTCTTCGTCTGTTGGGTCAATGTTTAGCCAGTTGTCTGAGATTGTCAAGTGTACATCAGCGCCTTGTGGATATACGGATCTATCAAGTCCCCAAGATGCTACATTACTACCAAATGATAGTGTTGTTGATTGAACACCGCCACCTTTTTGGTACTGAATGTTTACATTTGAGGTAAGATCGTATAACTGGATAAATGGCCATAGTCCATCATCTTTTAGACCGATTTGACCAATTCCGTTACCATGAGTCGTGATTGTATTGATTTTCTTTGCTTCTCTTACAACGTTCATTACAGTTTTTTCTACACCTGTAGATACAGCTGCTACACCATTACCGGTAAGCATTGTATGTGTACTGTTAGCGTTTATTACAACGGCAGCACCACCTGCATTGTCTACATAACCAGATGTTGTACCATCTAAGTCAGTATTACAAGCTGGAATTGTTGCTGTTCCATTTACACCAAACGTATTTGTAGTAGAGTTTGATCTAACTGGAATTGCTACACCAACAGTATCTGAGAACAATTGTGTTGTTTCATCAGATGCTAATGCAGTACTAGCTGAACTACAGAATTGACCAAAGTCAAGTCCGTATCCACCTGCTGCACCATCAGTTGTTCCGTCTGCTTTTGTTGCTTGAGTTTTATCTGCAAAGTAACCATACCAGTTACCGTCGGTTGCTTGAGCCATTCTTAGCTTTGCACCATTTACGGTTACATCTGGTTCACCATTTGACTCGTTTGTCTCATTGATATCACTATCAATTACTACAATCTCAACTACTTGAGGTCCAGTTATTGTATTTTCAAACTGTGAGTTTTCTGCGGAGACAAATAGGTTAGCGTTGGCAGCCATTGCCTCAGGCATTACACCTGGCATTGCAATGGTCATACCACCAGCTAACATAATTGTCATTAATGTAAGACTAGTTATTTTACGTCCTATTTCGTTATTCATGTTATTAGTAACTTTTCTTTAAAATTTGTATTTAAGCCTAATGGACGAATTGTCCACAATTGTGTTATTTTTTGTAATTTTTTTATCAAATTTATAGGATTGATGAATATTCTAGATCATTTCAACATAATAATTACATTTTACATCACAAAAAGGCAATTGATCCGCATATTTTTTATGTTTTACGTATAATTCATGTAATTTTTACAGACTATTCTATGCCTTGATCTCTTTGCCTAGCAGGCTCTTGTATAGCGATATGGCATCAGCCTCGTCTTTTGGACCCACGACAACTGCAGATCCCCTCTTCATAAAACTGACAGAGAGATCATTTGTTCTCAAGGATAATCCCAGGTCCCCCTGATTGTCAACCAAGAATCCTCTTTCCTTTGCAATGATAGATACAGCATTCACATCAAGATCGAATGTGTCAGTTGGAGTAATGGAATAAGTCCTCTTGCCGCGATTTCTGCCACACAGTTCCTCTAAAATCAATTCTTCTTTGGGTACGACTTCAAGTTTGCCCGTTCCGCAAATTGGACATTCCTCGGCTCTGAATGTTTTGGTGAAATTAAAATCCAAGTTTTCCAAGTCTATGTGTAAGATTCTTTGAGAAAGGTTTGGAGTTTTTCCAAGTATTATTTTGACGGCTTCTGCAACCTCAATTGCACCGACAATGGAAAGTATTGGCGGATGAACGCCCTCAATACTGCATGTTGGCATTGTGTTCTCATCTAATTCAGGGAACATGCAATAGTAACATGCAGATTTTTTTGGTAGAATAGTAAAGGCTTGTCCAGATGTTCCGACTGCAGCCCCCGTAACAAATGGAATTTCAAACTTTACACATGCCTTGTTTAGCGCGTAACGAGCATTGACACTGTCAAGTGCATCAATTACAACATCGCAACCTTCAACGACTTCTAATGCGGTGTAATCATTTACAGATATAGCCAGTGCTTCAATCTTACAGTCAGGGTTTAGTTTCTGCAATTTTTTTGCAGCCACCTCGACCTTGACTTGGCCGACATCATCCTCATCAAACATCATTTGCCTGTGCAAGTTTGATAATTCTATCACATCCCTGTCAACAATACGTAAAGTTCCGACACCCATCGTAGCTAGTCTGGAGATAATCGGGTGTCCCAAACCGCCTGTTCCAACAACACAAACTTTAGAATTTTTTAATTTTAATTGTCCGCCATAGCCAATTTCTTCCAACATTACTTGCCTTGAAAATTTGTCCAGTTCTTTTGGAGATAGTTCTTCTGAACCGCCAGCTACTGCAGGTAAGATGTAAACTTCATCGCCATCTTTTAGAACAGTCTCCATGCCGCTGGAAAATTTTGCGTTCTTTCCGTTGATGTAGATGTTAATCAGAGAACGAGGAGTTCCGTCACCTTCCAATACTCGGCGTTTGAAATCATCACCAAGGATTTCAGATATTTTTGCAAATGCATCAGTCAGGGAATCAGCTGAAATCGCCGTCTTTTTTTCTCCGCCGCTTTGATTAAGCACAGATGGGACTGTAAATGTAATATTTGCCATTAGTTTACTACCGCCGAAATTTCTTCAATGTCTGCCTTCATTATTCTAGGCTTTTTCAAAATTTCCATTATTGATTCAGTTGCCTTTAGTCCATTGCCAGTGACATAACATACGACCTTGTCATTTTTGTCGATTTTTCCCTGCTCAACCATTTTCTGAAGAATAGCAACAGATACTCCACCTGCAGGCTCTGTGAATATTCCTTCAGTCCGAGCCAAAAGCAGTATAGCGTCTAAAATTTCCTTATTGTTGCATTCTTCTGCAAATCCGTTGTATTGTGCCAATCGTTTTAAAACATATCTTCCATCACCAGGATCACCTATTGCCAGACTTTTTGCAATAGTGTCAGGATACTCAACAGGGATTACCTCCTTGCTGTTTTTCTTAAATGCGTCAACTATGGGTGCACATCCATGTGGTTGTGCTGCAATCATGTGCATGTTGGATACATCATTTAACAATGAAACTTGTTGTAATTCCTCAAATCCCTTACAAATTGCATTAAGCATTGCGCCACTACCAACCGGTATAATTAATTGATCAGGTACTTGCCAGTCAAGTTGCTCTGCAACTTCATATGAAAATGTTTTAGAGCCTTCTACATAGTGAGAGCGCATGTTGATATTTACTATACCGATTCCCTTACTATCGCCAATTTGTGCTGCAATTCTGTTTGCATCATCATATGTCCCGTCAACTGCGATATAGTTTGCACCGTACGATAATGCTTGTGTAATCTTTGCCATCTCAATATTGCTTGGTGCAAACACATGGCACGGCAGTCCAGCTTTGGCTGCATGCGCTGCAGTTGCAGATGCCAAGTTACCAGTGGATGCACATCCAACTGCAGTTAATCCGAATTCTTTTGCCTTTGATATTGCAACCCCAGCCGGCCTGTCTTTGAATGAAAACGTTGGGTTTACAGAGTCATTTTTGATGTAAAGATTGTTCAATCCTAGTTTTTTCCCAAGATTGTCAGCCTTGATAAGAGGAGTCATTCCAGCACCAATGCTAACTATATTTGATTTGTTCTCTATTGGAAGTAGTTCAAAATATCTCCAGTAGGTGTGCTCGCGGTTAGAAAATGTGTCTTTTGTCAATTTAGGAAAATTATATTTTACATCCAGCGGGCCAAAGCAGTCTTCGCACACATATTTGAAAGCAGTATCATATTCTTTTTTACATTCTCTGCATTGCAGCGAGGTTCTAGCCAAGATCAGTATATCCTATGAAAATACAGATAAAAAATCCTAATATCAAGTTAAGTAATACTTAATTTTAATGGTTAAAAATATAGTGAATACTAATCATCATAAGGGGAATAATAGGTAAGACAGTAAAAAATCAAATTTTTTGAAATTATCAATCATGAGGAAGGTTTTTAGATATTTTTGCAAGTGTAATTTTGTGAATAACAATATTGCAATTCCGATTGTTATAGGAATTATCATAGTGATAGCAGGAATCATTGCAATAACAGATCAAAAACCAAACATAATGGAAGTTGAAGATACTCTGAATAAAGAATTACAGCCAGAAGAAGAAATCACTCCAGAAGTTCAAGAAAAATTAGACAGCATTGAGAAAGCAAATTTGGAAAATGAATATTCTCCAAAAGAAAGAGAATGGATAACTTCAGGACCGTTTCAGATTGATCGAAGTGAGTATGTTTTAGGAGAGAAGATTTTTCTCAGAACTGGAGGATTGGGATTTGATGAAAAGGGTCAAGTGGCGTTTCTCAGACCATTAAACACTACACACTATGAGGTTTATCTGACGATACCATTTGACGGCTCTGATAATTCAGCATTCAATTATTATTTACAGCCACAGCTTTCAAAAATTAGAGGATTTTGTTCTGCAGATGATTTTGTAGGAGATTGGAGAGTTGTTTTTAGGGGAACTGATTATCCTAATTTAGAATTTAAAATAACTGAAGACATTCTTCCAGGGGATGAAGATGATTTTGTGCCAGTTTGCTAAGTTATTTTTCCAAAGTGTTGTGAAAGCAAACTCTTTCGCCAGTATGACAAGCAGGTCCTGATGGTTCAACAAGGTAAATAATTGCATCAAAATCACAATCAACTAAAATTTCTCTAATTTTTTGTGTGTTGCCGGATTCTTCGCCCTTCATCCAGAGTTTGTTTCTAGAGCGACTCCAGAACCAAGAGTTTCCAGTTTTTTTAGTTAGTTCAAGGGATTCCTTGTTTGTATAAGCTAGTGTAAGAACATCTTTTGTGTTAGCATCTTGAACAATTACAGGTACAAGACCGCCACTCTTTTCAAAATCCATATCATCAATTGATTTTTCCATATTAAATAAAATAAAAATCAGTATTATAATCTTACAGGGATTGCTTTATCTTTCAAATGTAATTTTACGCCATTAACACCGTGCGTATCATAATGGAAAATTGAAGCAGCAAGTGCAGCATCAACATTAGATTCCTTAAAAATCTCAACCATGTCATCAGGTTTGCCACAACCACCCGAAGCAATAACAGGAATAGAAACAGAATCAACGACATTTTTAGTCAGTAAAATATCATATCCGTCTTTAGTTCCATCCTTGTCAATACTAGTAAGAAGAATCTCGCCAGCACCTAATTTTTCAGCATCTTTAACCCATTGGATGACATCCATTCCAGTTCCTTCTTTTCCACCATAAATGAAAACTTCAAACCAAAACTGTTTATCATTTTCAGTAAAAATATTTTTTGAGTCATCAATGTTGTAATTCCTTTTTGCATCAACAGCTACCACAACGCATTGTCGTCCAAACAATTCCATTAATTCTGTAATGATTTTGGGATTTTTTATTGCGCCAGTATTGATTCCGACTTTATCAGCACCATTAAGTAAAATATTTCTTGCATCCTCTAATGATTTAACTCCACCACCTACGGTAAACGGGATATCAATTACAGAAGCTACTTTTCTAACCAAGTCTTTGATTGTTTTTCGTTGTTCGTCAGATGCAGTAATGTCTAAAAAAACTAGCTCATCTGCACCTTCATTACTGTATTTTTCTGCCAATTCCACAGGATCTCCTGCGTCCTTAATTGATTCAAAGTTCAATCCCTTGACGACTCTACCGTTTTTTACATCCAAGCAAGGAATTATTCGTTTAGTCAATGTCATGATGATTTTTTTGCCTCTTCAATTGAAACTTTGTTCTCATATAGTGCTTTACCAAGAATTACTCCAAACGCATTTTTTTCTTTTACATCTTTAACATCAGAAATATTAGAAATCCCCCCACTTGCAATAACATTTGCATTAGACAAGTTGCATGCTTTCTCTAAAAATTCCAAGTCTGGTCCTTCCATAGTACCGTCACGACTAACATTGGTTAGTAAAAATTCAGTAAAACCCATTTCTAGAAATTCATTAATTGCAGGAATTAATTTAATCCCAGTATTTTTTTGCCAACCGTTAATTACAATTTCACCATCTTTATGGTCAACTGAAATTACAATTTTTTCTGATCCCAGTTCAGCTAACAATGATTTCAAAAGAGGCTTGTCTTTGAATGCCAAAGTCCCCAACACTATTCTTTCAGATAGTTTTGCAACTTCTAAAACTAATGATTCATCTCGTAAGCCGCCAGCAACTTCAACTGGAATTGAAACAGATTTGAGGATTTTTTTAATTATATCAAGATTAGAGCCAATCCCAAGAGTAGCATCCAAATCCACTAAATGAAGAATATCTGCACCTGCAGATTCCCATTTTTTTGCAATATCTACAGGATCATCACTGTATACTGTTTTTTGATTAGGATCGCCCTTGTACAGCCTTACAACTTTACCATCCATAAGATCAATTGCAGGAATTATTTTCATTTTTTACACTCTTTGAGAAAATTCTCTAACATTATTTTTCCTACAGTACTTGATTTTTCAGGATGAAACTGTGTACCATAAAAATTATCATGCTCCACTACAGCAGGAACTTTAATTCCATAATCAGATTCAGCAGTTATAATATTATTTGATTCAGGTTTTACTCTATACGAATGAACAAAGTATACCCATGAACCATTTTCAACGCCTTCAAGAATCTTTCCAGATTTTTTTATTTCTAGATTATTCCAGCCCATGTGAGGTACTTTCATCGAAGAAGAAGGAAGTACAATTACTTCCCCCTCAATAACATTCAGACCTTTCTCTTTACCTTCTTCACTTTTTTCAAAAAACATTTCCATTCCAAGACAAATGCCAAGAACAGGCATGTTTTCCACATATTCTTTAAATTGAATCTTGGAAAAATTTCTAATACTATTCATAGCAGGATCAAAATTTCCAACACCAGGAAGTAACAATCCAGAATACTCGTTTGGGCTATCAAAATTATCAATCACATCAACTGTAGCTCCTACTTTTTCAAGTGAATTTTTTAGACTGAAAATGTTTCCAGCGCCATAATCAAAAATTGCAACACTTGTCATTACATTGAACCTTTTGTACTTGGAATTCCTTTTTGTTTTTTATCTAACGATGATGCATTTCTCAATGCAACAGCAAGTGATTTTATGGCAGCCTCAACTTTGTGGTGATCATTATCGCCATACTTTACAGTGAGGTGAATACAGCTGTTTAGATTTTGCAATAACGATTGGAAGAAATGTTCAAGATCCTCTTTTGATACATCCTCAATTTTATTTCGTTTGATTAACAATGTCAATTTCCAAAATGGACGTTTCACTAGATCAATTGAAGCCTCAGCAAGAGATTCATCCATTGGAACAGATGCATAGCTGAATCTAGTAATTCCACGTCTAGAACTTAGTGCTTTGTCAATTGTTTGTCCCATTGTAATTGCAGTGTCTTCAATCAAGTGGTGTTCTATACCATCATTTGATTTTGCATCAACTTTAAGATCCATCATTCCATGTGTTCCAAATGATACAATCAAATGATCTAGAAATTTTATTCCAGTTTTAATAGATGTCTTACCCGATCCATCAAGATTCACAGATACAGAAACGCTAGTTTCTTTTGTATTTCGTTTAATTGATGCCTTTCGTGGTGCCATTTTTCTCACAGATTATGTAATTTCCATCATTCTAAATTTAACGTTTGTGAGTAATAGATCATATATCATTTATCGCTTTACATGAGGATAATATATCATAATAACCAGATATTGTATAATCTGTGTATAATAAAATATCAGATGGTTGTTTCTAGCTACAAACTTCGTTTGTATCCAACGAAAAATCAAGAAAATAAATTAAATGACACAATAGAAATATGCAGAATCTTGTATAATGATTTTATTTTTGAATCTCACCTTGCATACAAGGAAGGTTACAAGATAAAGTTTGATGAATTGCAGAGAATGATTCCTGCAATGATTCCAAAAGATAAAGTGTACAGCAAGGTAGCCCAGATGGTTTTATGGCAATTTTATAACAATCTGAAAACACTGTCAGCATTAATCCAGAGAGGAAAAAGAACAGGAAATCTAAGATTCAAGTCAAAATCAAGATTTCATTCAATCAATTATAACCAATCAGGATTCAAATTTTTACCAGATAATAAGATCAAATTCTCCAAAATTGGAAAAATCAAATGTATCATTCACAGAAAGATACAAGGAAAAATCAAAGAAATTCATGTAAAAAAAGAACTTACAGGAGATTGGTATGCCATAGTTGTCTGTGAGAATGAACTCAAATCAATATGCTCTCTTTTCAGAAAGAAAATCGTCGGGATAGATGTGGGTATAAACAATTTTGTGTACGATTCTGATGGCCATGTTATAAAACATCCACAATTACTAAGAAAATCAAAGAAAAAGCTGAAACGATCTCAAAGAAAACTATCCAAAAAAATAAAAAATTCTAACAACAGATGGAAGCAGAAACTAAATCTAGCTAGAATACATCAAAAAATAAAAAATCAGAGAAATGATTTTTTACATAAAACATCAAGATATTATGTAGACAATTATGATACTATTTTTGTTGAAGAATTAAAGATTCAGAACATGATAAAGAATCATTACTTGGCAAAATCAATATCTGATTCTTCATGGAATTCATTTTTCCAAAAACTAGAATACAAGGCTGCAAGAGCTGGTATTCTATTTAAAAAAATTTCACCATATAACACAAGTCAGAAGTGTTCTATGTGTAATAACATTGTAAAAAAATCTCTGGCACAAAGAACACACAACTGTCCTTTCTGTGGATTCAAAATAGATCGAGACCACAATGCAGCTAGGAACATTAAACAAAAGGGATTGGACAGTCTACCTCTGGAATGGAGGGAAGTCACGCCTCTGGAGAGAAGACCTCTAACTATAACATCAATAAGATATAGTCAAGTAATCTCAAGGAATGAGGAAATCCATCACTTTGATTGATAGTTCACTACCTTTGGTAGCAGATTAATTGAATCCAATACCAAAACAGCCCCATTTTTCTCAAATAGTTCCAATTTCTCTTGTGGATTTTTACTTGTACCTATAATTCCACAAAAAATAGTATCATGTCCTAAATCAGTAGTTCTTTTAGCCATAATAAAATCCTCCATAGAATCTCCAACATAAAGAGTGGTAGTACAATTCATTCCTTGAATTGAGTTCAAAAGAGACTGAGGATTAGGTTTTGCAAGTTCGCGCGGTTCATCCTCAAGAAACATAGAATTATCCAAATTGAATTTTGTTAGCAGTGACTTTAATGAGTAACTTACAGATTCTTTTCCTCTTCCAGTTACCATGGCAATTTTTGAATTAAACTTTTTTTGTAATTTTTCAAATAAAATATCATTTAGAATTACATCATCTTGTTCAATCAAACCAGGCTCAGAAAAGTTTGAAGTATCGTTAAATAATTTTTTGTATAATTGAGGCCCATAAAAAATCTGATCAAAAATTTGGTAGAGAGGATTATCATGATGAGTTCCAGGATATGATAGTTGTTTTTTAATATCAGAAATATCAATTCGACTTTCAATATATTTTTCTACAGATATAATTCCGCTAGAATCAGAGTTTTTGATCACATCAAAAATGAAACTAGTTTGATCTTTTTCTAGTTTTTTTGCAGCAACAAGGGAAATTATTGCAGCATAAGTCAAATCGACTTCATCGTTGAATCCTCCAGTAGATTTGAATCCATCAATAATTTTAAAATCAACATCAATGGATGAATCAATTTTTGCTAGATTTTCTAAAACATATTGAGTTGTTTGGATAATTGCCAAATCATA
>JACNFR010000011.1 GCA_014384555.1 Candidatus Nitrosopumilus sp.
CAATTATTCGGGAGTAATGATATTCAATGTCATTGTACTGACGACTCTGGAAAGCTTTCTAATTGTTGCAATCATCTTTTCAAATCCTTCTTGATTTTCTGTCTGGATCTCTGCAATTACATCATATGCTCCAAAAGTAAGATATGCATTAGAAATATTCTGCATTTGTTTTAGCTCATCTACGATGTATTCTTCTGCCCCTAGATCACAATTTAATAAAATGAATCCTTTATGCATTAGTTTTTCTTAAAATTATTAGGTGGTTCAGGTCTTTAAGTTTTACAGTCTTACCATCTACTACGTCCGCCGTAGCTATTTTTGTTTCCATCTCCGTCACTTCTTCTTCTTCCACCCCTATCGTCTCTTGGGTTTCCTCCTCCTCTTGAACCTCCATATCCGCCAGAACGTCCACCTCTGGAATAATTAGATCTGGATTGTCCTCCATATCTTCTTGATGGGGTTTGTCTTTTTAGAGGATCTGGAATGGAAATCTGAATTCCCATTTCTTGATTTAAATCTGTAATTGGAACTTTGATTTGACGCTTGACTAGATTCCAATCCCCTACTGATGAATACGATACAAATGTAATTGCTCTTCCTTTTGCGCCAGCTCTTGCAGTTCTTCCGATTCTGTGAAAGTATGCCATTTCTTGATTTGGGACATCATAATTAATTACTAATTCTACTCTGGGGACATCAATTCCTCTTGAGGCAACATCTGTTGCGACGAGAATATCTGCCTTACCACTTCTGAATTTGCCCATTGATTGCTCTCTTCTATGCTGTGACATGTCTCCTTCAATAGCTACTGCATTGTACTTTTCTTGATGGAGAAATTTTGCAACATCTCTAGTTCTATATTTTGTTGAACAAAATACAATGATTTGCCCTTTGATTGGTTTTATAAAATCAATTAGATACTTGAATTTGTCTCTGTCTTTAATCACTAAATATGATTGGTCTATTCCCTCTCCACTGAGATCATCTGCATCTAACAAAAATTGTTTTGGATTCTTTAGATATTCTTCTGATAATCTTAAAATCTCAGTTGGCATTGTTGCTGAAAACAATGACATTATTCTTTCTTCAGGTGCTAAATCTAAAATAAATGAAATATCGTCTACGAATCCCATATCTAGCATGGTATCTGCCTCATCAAGGACAATATGGGAAATATCTCTGAGCTCGATTGAACCTCTTTTGAGATGATCAATCAATCTTCCTGGAGTTGCAACGACAATTTCAACACCTCTATGTAATGCATCTAATTGAATTCCCATTCCTTGTCCTCCGTAAACTGTTGCTATTCTAATTCCTGTGTGTTTTCCAAACTTTTTAATTTCATCACTAATTTGCATAGCCAGTTCTCTTGTAGGGGCCATGATCAAACCTTGAATTCCTTGTTTTGGTTGAATATCTTGTAACATTGCTAATGCAAATGCTGCTGTCTTTCCAGAACCTGTATGGGCTTGTCCTACTACATCTCTTCCTGAAAGTAATACTGGAATTACTGCTTCTTGAATTGGAAATGCTTCTTCGAAACCTTGATCAGTAATTCCTTTCAGCACATCGTCGCTTAATCCTAAATCTTTAAATTTTGTCATTTTATTTTTTTCTCTTTGGCAATGACGAAAAAGCTCATTGCCCACTCGTCATTATTCTGATGAATAAACCCATTTCAGGTCTAATAAACGCTTGTTATTTTTTATACCTCTAATTGAGCATCAATTATTTTTTTGAAACTCTCAAATGGTTGAGCTCCTTTTAATTCTACATATCCTACTATATCATTCCCTACAAAGAATCCTGGAGTTCCTGAAACTCCATAATCTCTTCCGTCATCAAGATCATTTTTAATCTCTGGAATGTATTTTCCACTAGATAGGCATGAATCAAATGTTTCTTGATCTAATTGCATGTCTGCAGCATATTGACTGAATGCAAATAATACCTCCTCCGACTCTAGTTTATTCCATTCATTTTGCTTTTCAAATAACATATCGTGCATTTCTCTAAATTTCTCTTGTTCATTTGCACATTCAGCTGCAACAGATGCAGGCAAAGCGTTTGGATGAATACTCTGAATGGGGAAATCTCTAAAAACTAATTTCACTTTTCCTTGATCAATATACTCTTCAAGAATTAATGGTAATGTTTGGGTATGGAATCTTGCACAAAATGGACACTGAAAATCTGAAAATTCTACAATTGTAATGGGGGCATCTGGATTACCTATTATAGGATCATCATCTATTGAAATTTTTACCGGAACTGATGGTTGCTTTGTGGGTAACTGCTTTTGTAATAATTTTAATTCCAATTTTGCTAGTGCGTTATTGAGATCTTCTTCTGAGATTTGATTAGAATTTAGATTTGATGTATATGAGCCTGCAAAGAATCCTGCAATTCCTACCAGGATGATTAAGCCTACAACCAACCCCTTAAATGTGGATTTTTTAACAGAAATTTTCTCATTATTATTTTCATTTATTCCTGTTTCATCTGAACTCATTTTGTTTGATTTTAATTCCAGTATACTTATTCGTATTGCCAAATCTTAGATTAGGATAATTTTAGAAATTAAAAAGCCAATGACGGGATCTGAACCCATGACCTATTGATTACAAATCAATTGCTCTACCAGGCTGAGCTACATTGGCACGAAGTAAAATGAAATTTTTGACGGTTTAAAGTGTTACCAG
>JACNFR010000001.1 GCA_014384555.1 Candidatus Nitrosopumilus sp.
AAATCTTTTTAGCTTTTTCAAATTCTTCTTCATCTGGTTCTACAAATCCTGCAAATAATGCAATAAATATTGCGAATCCACCAGTTTTAATTTTTATTTTTTCTAATGCTGCTACTATACCATGAGCTCCTTCGTGAATTACTAATACGATTGGAATTGAAAGCAAAAAGTATGTTATAGCTGGAGCTGAAGTCAATGTAACTCCTGGAATTAATACCGTCAATTCTGAAAAATTATCTTGTGCGACAAAATAGTTTGAAACATTATTTAACAAAAAGTAAAATGCAAATCCCATCATTATGAAACCTGCTATCACACTGAGATCTGCAAAAACTCTGATCCCTCTTTTTGTTCTTCCTAGTAATCTTATCAATACATCATTTACGCCTTTATTCTTGTATACCAGACTGTATGCCTTTAATTCAAAACCATACTTTTCAAATTTGAGAGATTTTGCAATTATGATGATGACCACCCAAGCCATCAAAACATAGATTATCGAATTCTGAGTAATAAAATCAAGTTCCAAACTAATTGTTAATTTTTTAAAGTACGGCCATTTATCGTTTACTATGAAACCAGTAATAATTATCTCGACATATCCTAACAAAAAATCTATCTCTAAAATTGCAAATCAACTTGTAAAAAATAAGACCGTTGCATGTGTCAATATTTCTAAAATTTCATCAATTTATTCCTGGAAAGGTAAGGTAGAGAACTCATCAGAATACCTTGCTATTTTCAAAACAATTACAAAAAACAAGACTCTACTGAAAAAGAAAATAAAGGAAACTCATCCTTATGACGTTCCTGAAATAGCAGAAATCAATGTTACTTCAATTGATAAATCATATCTAAAATGGTTAATAGAATCTACTAGCTAAGATTCTACTGCATATCTCAACAAAGAAACAATTCCACCCAAACCTGTAACTCTAAGACCAATATCTGTAGATGAATCTACACTGTAAATTGACACTCCCTTGTTTTCAGCATCATTTAGAAAATCCATTATTTCTTGTTCATTATTTTCTTGAATTGCTTTATCAGAAAATACAAGCGATTCAACTGCACCCATTTGATTTGCATTTAAAGTTTCATTATATCCCATAGTAAATTTTCTACTTTTTTTGTTTGCCAAAATCATCACTTCATCAATTATTGATGATGCTTTAGCCAATTTACTATCTGACATTATTTCTTGCATCATCTGTGATTTTGTAAATGTGTAGATCCCATCTTCTCCACCAGAATCAATTCCGTCAACTAACTGGATTTTGTATTTTTGTAATTTTTGAGATTTTTCTATGAAATTTGCAAATCTTTTCTTTGTTTCACCAGGACCAAAAATTACTATTGTGTCTCCTTCTTTAAAAATAGATGATAATGCTTGCTGAACCTGTTCAAAGAATTTTTCAATATTGAAACTAGTCTTGTATCTTTTTCCACCAGAACCTGAATAGATGTTTGGCATAAATTCCAAATGTGTACCTCTTAGTCTTGCGATACCGCTATCACTAGTATCAATTGCTACTAGAACAAAACTAATTTGATTATTACTTGATTCTAAAAGTTTTTTTTCTATTGGTAACCATTTTTTCTTTGAAATTGTAATTCCATCATTTAGTTTTAGAATAAATGAATGATGTGATCCATGTGGTACTGATTCATTACTTGATTCAAAAATTGTACCACCTACTCTTAATTTATCCAAGACATCATCAAGTGAAATTTTTTCCACCGTTAATGCTATTCTAACTTTAATTCTTTCACCTTTATCTGGTCTTGCATAATCTTTATCTTGTTTTAGAACTCTTGTAGTATCTCCGATTACTTTATCATTTTCTTTGATTATACGACGTAAATTCAACAGATCCTCTGAATCTTCTGGTATGACAGAAATTGAATTCTCATCTATAGTTTTTGTAATCATGATATTATTCTAATTTACAAAAAGAGTTTAGCTTGTGGCTTCTTCAGTTTTTGTTTCTTGAGATTTCTTTTTTAGATAATTTTCAACCCATTCTATAGTGAGAACACCTGATTCAGATAAATTTGCTAAAGAATTTGCAGATGCTTCTCCTGTAACCTTACCATTGTTTCTTTTTAATTGTCTCCATTTTAGTGATGTATTGCCACTTTTTGAATTATAGATTATCCCTAAAACATCTTTACCATTAACAAATGTGATATCTCTGATTTTTTTTAAAGTAACTTTATCAGCTGCTTCAACATAAATTGCTCCAAGCTTATCTTCTCTTTCAGCAAAAACCTCAGAATCTTCCAAATAAGCTCTTGGTGCATAAGAGATACATGTACTTGAAATGACAAATCGTCTAAAACTTTCTAATGAAGAAGGAGTATCTATTGCAACCATTTGGAATGATTGAACTATTGGCCATTTATCAAGCTTCTTGAAAGACTCAATAGGAAACTGTCTGAAACATGCCTTGCGGGCAGTGATGTACCTATCCCTCTGATTATGATGAGGATCTTGAGTTCTGAGCCTGCCTTAGGATTTTAATTAATGAGAATAATTAAAAAATTATGAAATCACTCACAGAATATCTGACATTTGAAGTTCAAACTAGAAGAGCCTTTGTCAATATTACTTCTGATGT
>JACNFR010000069.1 GCA_014384555.1 Candidatus Nitrosopumilus sp.
GAATCAAACAAATTTGTTAACCCTGAAGTACCTGCTCCATCTTGCATTGGGGATTTATCTCTCCATGCAATTTGTTGTGGGATGTATTTTTCAAACGTTTTACGTAAAATCCACTTTCCGTATCTCTTCTCATTTTCATTTCTTACTTTGAGATTTACTGGTATTTTCTCAGCTAGGTCCATCACTTTCTCATTTAGAAATGGTGATTCTATGGTGACTCCTAACGCTTCTCCTATCTTTTGAGTGGGAAAATGCATGACCGAACAAATCCTTTTGATCTCTCTTGTCAGTTCTTCTTCTGACTTGTTTATGAGAAAACTGTATCCTGCAAATAACTCATCAGCCCCATCTCCTGTGATAATTGACTTTTCTCCGTTTTCTTTTGCCCATTTTATTGCTAGATACATTACAACGTTATTGCGAATTTCAATATCGTTGAAATTTTTTAAAATCTTGATTGTTTCTTCTATTGCTTCTAGAATCTCAGCTATTTTTACATTGTAAATTGTTATTGGTAACTCCATTTCTTTTGAAATCATTTGACAATATGTCAAATCTGTTGAAACGAAATCTTCTGCAATTACTGCAATAGTTTTTGGTTTTCTTTGTTTTAGAAAATATGCTATGATGGAACTATCTAATCCTCCTGATAATGAAATTAAATTCGATTTTGATTCATTACATGCTTCTTCTAATGTATCGTATAGTTTTTGAGAAAATTCTTCCAATACTGTTTACATATTTTTGAAATTAAAATAGATATGCCTGATAAGGTAGAGCCCAATCCAAAAAACCCTATTGCAAACTTTAAATTCTTTATCCAATGTTTGAGGGTTAATGCTACTTCCTGCTGAGATAGAATCAAAAACTCTGATTCCTGCATTACGGGCAATTCTTGCTAAAAAGCTTGCAGAAGATCACAATATTAGAGAAGATGAAATTTCTAAAATGCTTGGAGTCACACAAGCTGCAATCAGTAATTACATCCGTGGAACCCGAGGTGATCCATCATTGATTGCAAAACTTTTGGCAGAAAAACAAGTTGCAGTAATGATTAATGAATTAAGTGACAGTCTTTCTTCTGACATGGCATATACTCCATCAAGTCTCTCTAAGTTTATTGGGCTATGTAATTACATTAAATCAAGTTTGTTGATTTGTGAGATACATCATAATCTAGAATCTAATATTGATGAGCAGGTTTGTAAAGAATGTGAAAATATGCTTCTTAAAGGTCCTGGAAGCGTTTACTAGGTTTTAATTAAAATAATCTCTACAGTCGATGTCATATCCCCAATACCTGCAGCAGCTACTGTGTCTAAAATAATTTTCTCTACTTTGGAATTTCCGTTTAGCATTTTTTCTGTAATGATGTTTGCTATTGCGACGGCATTGGGAATTGAATTACCCTTTGCTTTTAGAATAACTTTACTCCTTTTTCCTAAAATTGATAATACTTCAATAGCTGATTCCATTACTGGATAGTTTCCAATTTGTATCGTGGCTTCAGACTTTTCGGTCTGCTCTTGACCACGTGGTTTGGTTGTCTCTTCCATGAGCATTATTCAATATTTAGAAATTTTATGTTCTTTTAAGTTTTATCGACCATTGATTCATTTTTCAAAGTAATCAATTGGTATGTTTTGGTAATCACCGTTTGGTAATACCCTTCTAATTGTAATTGGGATTACTCTTTGTTCTAATTCTTCCATTGAAATGTCTAGTGAAATTCTAGCATTTTTTGGAATTGGAATGAATGGTGGTGCACCTAGTGATAATTGTAAAGCTCTTGCGCCCATAATTCTTGCTTTTTCAAATCTTGTTAATGTTGGTGGTCCAATAGTGATCTTGTTTTTTTCACAAGGGATTTCTACTGGTTCATGTTCTTCAATTTTTTCTACAACTTCTCTATTTTCAATTTCTTTAATTCTTTTTTCTAAACTATCTTGTTCTTTTTCAGTTAATGGTTCTACAAGATCTTTTCTATCGATTAATTTTCGATAAGTATCTAATGCTTTGTTTAAACCAGCATTCTCTTCAATCACCATATCTAAATCTTCTTCAGCTGGTGGAGCTTCAATTAATTCAGGTTCTTTAACATCAGACAAGATACCAAAATTTTCTTAAAACGTTATATAATCTAATCATTTTAAAGTACGAATTGAGTACATCGTCAGTCTCGAGAAAGCAACTTATTTTAGAAATTCGAGGAAAAGCAAAAATTTCGTGTGATCTAAAACGTCATTTGTCGCCACGAACTGTTGGAACTATCATGAGATCTTTGCCATTGGAAGGACATGCTCATTTGATGGGCAAAAGCATTTCATATTTTGAAACAAGTGTTGATTCCGGAATTGAAAGATCAAGAACTGAATTCAAAAAAGGTGATGTTGCATTTTTACCTTCAACTGGAAGTATCTGTTTTTTTCTAAATGATGCTGTGTTTGCTAAGATGATGACTCCGATTGGAAAACTAACTGGTGATATTGATGCATTAAAGGATGTTAAATCTGGTGATGTGTTTTGTATCTATGAAGATACTGCTTGATAAAGATGATGACCTGAATATCCGCCAACTCTTTTTACAATGCCTTTGTTTGTGGATTCTTTTAGAAATGCATTAGCTGCAGAAATTTTAACTCCTGTCTGTCTTGCGAGATCTTGAACTGTAACAACTTTGGAATTTTGAATGATTTTCAATGCTTGTTGCTCATTTACCATAACTGTAATCTCTGCTTTCTTTGGTCCGCCTTCTCCCTTGTCTTTCTTTTTCTTTGTGTCTTTGGAACCTGCAGATTTGTCTTTGTTTCCAGCTGTTGGTTTCTTTGCTCCACCCATAATTTAAGAAAAAAATATTCCTCTTATAAACGATGAACCAATTTTGGAATTACACCTTTAATGATTAAATAACATCTTGTCTACTATTCAGTATGGGAATAGTTTCAAAAGGTGCAAAATGTAATTTTGAAGGCTGTGATCAAGATGGCGCTCGCTCTCTTAATACTAGTAAAGTTGAAACTGCTGGATTACGCGTAAATTCGACTGGTAAAAAAACTGTTCTTTGTAAAGAACACTACAAAGAATACAAGAAAGAGTCTAAAGATGATCGAGATCTTGAACGTGCTAGATTCGATAAATTCTAGTTATTCTTTTATTTTGTTATCTGGATTTTTGAAATAATCTTCACTTAGTTTTTCATATAGTTTGTCTAGTTTTTTGTAAAGTCTTTTTGGTTCTCTTGGTTTTTGATTACTTAAAACATACAAAGCAAGAATTGGAAATGCTATTGTAGCATCCGCATAAACTGTGACCATTCCATTATGTGCATCTTGAACTTTTCCCCAACTCTTTCCCTCTTGTAGAGTTGCACCTGATAATCCTCCTGTATCTGGACGTGCATCTGTGATCTGAATGATATAATCTTGCCCTCCATCATCTCTTTTTAGAATTTGATCTAATAGTGGACCTGTTTGCTGAGCTGTATTCTTTGGCACTCCGCCTCCTAATTCCAAAATTCCTGATTTTTTTGAATCATATAAAATTGCGGCTTGTTCAATAATCTCTCTTACAAAATCTAAATTGTATGTTTTACCTGCTAGTCTATGCACTGCTAAATTCAAAGCTAATGATGAATCCTTCATTGTTGAAATGTATACGGGAACATCAAAATCATATGCTGATGTAATGAAACTCTTTTCAGGATGTTTTGATTTTTCTTTGCTTAATTTCCCCATTAAATTACAAAATTCAGCAGTGGTGAATGGCTTGTCTGGAAAATCATCTCCAAACATTTTCTGAACTAACTCATCTTGAGCTTCTAATGTTTCATGAAATTTGATATAGACATCTCTGATTCTAACAATTTCATTTTCATAGAGTTTCATATCGTCGACATCAAAACTACCTTGTTTTACTGGCAGTCCCCAAGCAAAATGATCTTCATGATACACATTTGCTCCTGTTGTTACTATCCAGTCTACAAATCCTCTTTCAATTAACGTCTTAATTATTCCTCCAAATCCTACTGGTGTCATTGCACCTGAAACTGTGAGACAAATTGTTGCATCTTCTTCAATCATTTTTGCATAAAGTTTTGCTGCATCACCAAGCTGTCTTCCGTTATATCCTGAACTTGCAAATACATCGACTAAATCTTCTATAGTCATTTTTGGATCTAATTTGATATGTGGAATATCTTTACCGTGAAATTCATGTGGATCCATGTTTGAAAACTAGTTTTTTGGTAAATAATGCTATCGAATCCTTTTTGATGGATGTTGAAAATCAAAATATACTAAATGACGTTTAAAAATTATCTTTTCAAAAATTTGTGGCTACAAGTTGTAATCTCTTTAATCATCGGGTTATGTGTTGGGTTGATTTTAGGTGATGATGTGGGTGTTGGATTAGATGATGCTGCTTTGGATTCTTTATCATCATATCTAAAAATTCCTGCAAATATCTTTTTGAGTGTAATTTTGATGATTATTGTTCCATTAATTTTTACATCTATTGTTGTGGCTATAACGAATTTGGGGGCAAAAGATAAGCTAAAAACTCTGGGGTTGGGTATTGGTACTTATTTTATAATCACTACAACCATTGCAATCCTTGTATCTGTATCTCTTGCGTCCATTATAGCGCCAGGAAGTATTTTAGACCTCTCTGCACTCCAAGAAACCCATGATCTTTCTGATGATGATCTAAACGTTACAGAAGGTTTTTCATTAGATGATATTCCAAGTGTCGTCTCTAACATAATTCCAAAAAACCCTATTTCTTCATATCTTGAGGGGCAGATGTTTAGCATTTTGGTGATGGCACTAATTGTGGGGCTATCCATGGCGGTTCTCCCAAAAGAATCAGTCAAACCATTACTGGATGTCCTAGAATCCATTCAAAAAATAACATTACACATTCTATTGATTTCAATGAAGATTGTACCGTTTGCAGTTTTTGGGTTGATTGTTGGAATGGTTGCTACAGTTGGAATCGGAACAATGGTTGGATTGGGTGTATACATGGGAACTGTTATTCTGGGTCTTGGAATTATGTTGCTGATATACACATTATTCTTAAAGTTTGTAGCAAAAAGACCAATATCTTCCACATTTTCAAAATTCCGTAATCCACAAACTTTGGCTTTTTCAACTGCAAGTTCAATGGCAACAATGCCTGTCACACTAAAGACTGCAGAAGAGGATCTGAAAATAGATACACGAGTTTCAAAATTTGTAATTCCACTTGGAACTACAGTGAATATGGATGGTACTGCCTTGTATCAAGTAATAGCTGTCTTCTTTCTGGCACAGCTTTTTGCAATTGAATTGAGTATGCTCTCTATATTGGTGATAATCATAACCTCTCTTTTAGCTTCTATTGGAACTCCTGCTGTACCTGGTGCTGGTGTAATCGTCTTGTCCACTATACTGATTACGGTTGGCATTCCTCCAGTTGGAATTTTATTGTTACTTTCTGTTGATAGAATTTTGGACATGATCAGAACTATGGTCAATGTTACAGGAGATCTTACGGCCTGTTGTGTGTTTGATAAAATAACGCGAGATTAAAAATCGATTTTTTTGTTAATGTCTATGTGAATATTATTACTTATTTAGGAATAATTCCAAATAATACAGAATGCGTATTGTAGATTTACATGATCCTAAACGAGTGGATAGAACTCCTGATGATGTTGAAGTTTTACTTTCTTCTGGGAATTTTACACAAGATGATTTCAAAATTTCAAAAGTAGAATTAAGACTGTATTCTGAACAAACTGATGGAAAATTAGGTGTTTTTTCTTTGATTACTTCATTTGTTGAGACTGATAGGGGTTCTATAGAAATGATTTATGATGAAGGTTTTCGTGGCCAAAACTCTCTTTTGAGGGCAACACAATTCCTTACATCAAATTTGGGAATATCTGGTTTAATTTTACGTTCAGTAATTGCACTGGAAGAAAAATTAAAATGATTTTAAAATTTAATGGTTTGAATTTGTTACCACTGGTTTCCTTGGTTTTTTAAAACAATTTTTACTTCTTTTGAAATTGTATCCAAAGTGTATAAATCATAATTAGCACCCGCAAAGTCTACTGATGTCAATATAGCTCCCGTCAAATTTGCGTGTCTGAGATTCACTCCTTGCATATTTGCATCACTTAAATCTGAATTTCTCAAATCTGCATAAAATAAATCAGCTCCACTTATGTTTGCCTTTCTCAAATCCGCACCGTACAGTTCTGCATCCCAAAGTTTTGCGTTTGAAAGATTCATTCCTCTCATGTCTGCACCTCTTAGTTTTACATTAAACAATATGGCGCCACTCAAATTTGATTCACTAAGGTCTGAACAACTCAAATCCGCATTATGGATATCTCTGTTTTTGAGATTTACTCCTCGCATATTGGTATCTGATAAATCTCTTCCAACTAATTCTTCATAATCAAAATTGACTTTTGATAGGTTTCTTTTTCTAAATACGTCTGATGGATTCATCTTAAAATAATTCTCCAAAAGTAGTACATTTGAATTTAAGTTTAAAATTAATCTCCAAGTAAACTAGTATAATTCCAATTCTTGTAATATTTTACCCATTGAATGCTTCCAGCGTCTCATTTCATCAATGCCATGTGGCCTGTTTTCTTCCATCTCTTTCTTTTCTTTTAGTAATTCTTGATGTCTTTTTTCACTCTTTTTGCCTGACATGAATGATTCACTATGTTTCTGAATAAATTTCATTAGTAAAATCCCTCCTGATCTTCCTCATAATTTCTTGATATTGGGGAAATGCATTTTTTGGGAATCGTATATTTATGAGCATTTTAACACCTCATTACATGCGTATATTGCAACTACACTGTGATCATATTGAGTACACTCCTACAAAAAAGGAGATTAAATCTGCCGAAGATATTGTAGATCCTCAAACTACTCGATTAGAGGAACTTGTCGTAGTATTTGTTGCAATTGAAGATGGTGATGATTCATTAGTGGCACAAAATGCCATATCTCAAATTAAAGCATCCATGGAAAAAATAGGATGTAAAAAATTATTATTGTATCCATATGCACATCTCAGTTCTAATCTTGCAAAGCCTTCAACTGCGATGAGTTTACTAAAAGAAATGGAAGATGGTGCATCCGAACTTGAAGTATCTCATTCTCCTTTTGGTTGGACAAAGTCCTACAAAATTCAAGTAAAGGGTCATCCTCTTGCTGAAAGTTCCAAAGTTGTAACAAAAGATTCATCTGATGCAAAACCTGATGATGAGATTACTTCTGATGCTCTCAAGGGAGAATCAAAAATTCGTTCATATTGGAAAATACTTTCTCCTGATGGAACAATGACCAACATCGGTGATTTTGATTTTTCAAAACATAAAAAATTAGAAATTTTGGCAAAATATGAATCTGCAAAAATTCGTAAAGTGGATCAACCTCCACCACACGTTGCATTGATGAAGAAAATGGGTATCTCTGATTATGAACCTGCATCTGATTCTGGCAACATGAGATTTTATCCTAATGGTCGATTGATCAAATCTTTGATTGAGAGACATGTTACTGACAGAGTTAAAGAATATGGGGGCTATGAAGTGGAAACTCCAATCATGTATGATTCTGAACATCCAAGTATGGTTAGTTACTTTAATCGATTTCCAGCCAGACAATACAATATTGACTCTGAAGGAAAAAAACTGTTTTTGAGATTCGCCGCATGCTTTGGCCAATTCCTTATGGCCAACCAATACCAATTATCATACAAGAATTTACCTTACAAACTCTATGAACTAACTCGTTATAGTTTCAGACGAGAGCAATCAGGTGAATTAGTTGGTTTACGACGTCTAAGAGCATTTACCATGCCTGATTGTCATGCATTTTGCAAAGATATGGAGCAGGCAGTTACTGAACTAAAAATCCGTTTTGACCTTTCTCGAAATGTTCTTCAAGAACTTGGAATTGATGACACTGATTATGATATGGCAATTCGATTTACTGAGGATTTCTATAATGAAAATAAATCTTCAATCGAAGAACTAGTCAAGAAACATGGACGTCCCGTACTGGTTGAAATGTGGAAAGAGAAATTCTTTTACTTTGTTTTGAAATGGGAGTTTAACTTTGTGGACAGTCTTGGAAAGGCATCTGCATTATCCACTGATCAAATTGATGTTGAAAATGGTGCTAGATATGGAATTGACTTTGTTGATGAAAACAATGTAAAACAACATCCAATCATCTTACACAATTCTCCTAGTGGTGCAATTGAGAGAATCATTTACGTTTTATTGGAAAAGGCAGCTAAAGACTCCTATGAAGGTAGAAAACCACAATTTCCTCTTTGGTTAGCTCCTACACAAGTTAGAATTATCCCTCTCAAAGAAGAATTTAATGAATTTACAAACACTCTTGCTGATAAAATTTCTGCAAATGATGTACGTGTTGACATTGATGATAGAAATGAAAGTATTGGAAAAAGAATCAGAGAAGCTGAAAAGGAATGGGTTAGATATATTCTAGTTATTGGTGAGAAAGAAGCAAATTCTCAAAACCTTAGCATTCGTGATAGACAAACAGGGGATGTGAGGGAAATACCATTTGATGATTTCATTAATGAAATTAACGAACAAACCAAAGGAAAACCTTTCACTGGTTTGAACTTGCCAAAGTATCTCTCAAAGAGACCCAATTTGATGGTGTAGATGATATGAGTTTCCTTGATTTATACATGAACAAAAATCCGTTAATCACTGCCTCTGATGATGATTCTGAGCCTGTAGCTACCATATTTGGAATTCCTTTTGATGCTACTCACTCTTACAAACCTGGATGCCGATTTGGTCCTGATGCAATTCGTGATTCTTTTAACAATATAGAGATCTTTCATCCTGAACTAGGAATTGATTTGGAAACTGTAAATATTGAAGATTTGGGAAATACTCGCCACACTGTTGTTGCATCAGAAATGGTTGACATGGTGAAAAAAATCACCACTGAACTTGTCTCAAAACAAAGACAATTGTTCATTTTGGGCGGTGAGCATTCCATTACATATGGAACGTATCCTAGTTTTCCAAAAGAAACTGGATATGTTGTTTTTGATGCCCACTATGATTTGAGAGATGAATTTGCTGATATCAAACTAAGCCATGCATCTTATTTGAGAAGAATTGTTGAGGATAGAGGTTCTGAAAATATTTTGCATGTGGGTGCACGAGCTTTTGTTAAAGAAGAATTGGAATTTCTTACTGAAAACAAAATCAAAACAATCACTGATAGACAAATAAGGGATGGAAAGGGACCTGAACTTTTAAAAGATTATGTTTCTACATTTGATTCTCTATATTCTAGTTTTGATCTTGATGTTTTAGATCCTGCTTTTGCACCTGGTGTTGGAAATCCAGAAGCTGCTGGTATTACCTCTAGAGAACTATTTGATATGATTCATTCACTTGAAGAAACCAAAGTAACCGGCGTTGATATAGTTGAATTAAATCCATATCATGATAATGGTGCCACTGCATCACTTGCAGCAAAAATTATCTCTACTTTAATTGCCATCAATTTGTCTCAAAAATAATTCTGGTTTTTTACAATTTTACGTCATACTTGATTTTTTAGAAAATTTGATAATTTCTCTAATTTTTACTCTATTTTGCCTTAATTTGACTCCTGTTCACTTTATTAGATGGTATTTTGGGTGTATTTCGTGTTAAACAATCTAAGGGATACTCTCAAACCAACACTTGAAAAGATAGGAAAAGGATTTGCAGCAACAGGATTGTCTGCTAACTTTTGGACATTTGTAGGTCTTGGGTTTGCACTTGTATCTGCAATTGTTTATGGGATGGGAATGGAATTTGGATTAATTATTGGCGGTATCTTGTTACTTGTTTCAGGCTTTTTTGACATGGTTGATGGACAAGTAGCACGTGTCACTGGAAAGACATCAAAAAAAGGTGAATACCTTGACTCTATGTTTGATAAAATCGCAGAGGTTGCAATATTTTTAGGAATTTTAATTGGTGGATATGCAGAACCATATCTTGTATTACTTGCAATCACATTGTCTTTGCTGGTAAGCTATGCACGGGCAAAATCCGATATCATTAACATTAAACTTCAAGGTATTGGAATTGGTGAAAGAGCTGAAAGGCTTTTGGTAATTGCAATCATTGGAATTATTGGTTTTATGGATTATGCCATAATCATTGTGGTAATAATTGCTGGAATTACATTAATTCAGAGAATGATATTTACTGCAAAAAACATTAAAGAATAATCTAAAATCTATCTAGGCTCAATTCAATGCAAAAAGTTTATAGATCGCTGATTCTAACTAATTTGGAAGGTTAGAGATACCAGTATCTAGATTGCTGTACGTCTTGACTTTCACTTTTTCGTCACTCTTTTAGGAATAAATAATGCACTTAAGCTTCATAAGTTCGAAATTATTGAATCATTTCAAATGAACAAGAGTGATGGTCTAGTTCTATTGGGAATTATTGTCGGTGGCGGCACTGGTGTGTCTCTAGTTGTTCTTTTGGCAAATGGCATAATCAAAAATCCGTTTATCTGATATCATCAATACGCTTAAGTTCATAATTTTTGTAATGTGCTGATATGATTGCTAGAACAATGATGTGCCAAGATTGCAAGAAAGAACTCCTTGAAAAAATGACAAATGAGGATTATTCAGAATATCTTCAAAAAAGAAAACAAGCTGAGAAACAAGGTGCTGAACTTGGTTGGTTTTGTAATGACTGTGTAAGTAAAAAATGTGTAATGTGTAGACGAGAAAAAGTTACAAAATATATTCCAGCAAAACAAGATGATGAAATTAAAAAGAAAATACCTACATGTCAAAGTTGTTTTGAGAGATTTCGAAAAAAACTAGGATTTACTGAAGAAATTGCTCCCGAACTACTTGATCCACTAGATGATCTAACCCATAAAGAATGGCTAGAGTTTTTAGAACAATTTAAAAAGTAATCTAATTTGTATTCTCAACTCTTACTTTCAATGCAAAATTTCCACACTTTGGACATCGATGTTTTTTCAAATATTCTGCATCAGTTTCAGTACGCTTTTTAGTATACGTGACGTGTTCCCCACAATCTTGACATGTGCCTGGTGAATCTCCTTTCATAGTTTAACTGTGAAATACTAGTACAAATAATTTCATAATTTGATAAAATTAGAGATTAAAGAATAATACTAACGTAGTTTGCCACGTTTTCTTCTACTATCTTCTGATCTAATTTTTAGAATTTTAAAGTGAATTGCACATGAAATACAGTAATGTTTCAAAACTGTTGGTGATGCAATGTATGCTCCTTGTGCACGAAGTTCTTTTGCTAATGTATGCTCAACCAAGTTTAATTTGGATGTGACTTTTTTTGCCTTGTCTTTTGGAACAGTTTGTCCGCAATTTGTACATTGTACTGTACCTGAGGATCCTTTTCCTCCTTTTGTACGTCCTCTACTTGCACGCTTAAGTGGCATGAACATGAGCAAATTTGCCTACTTATATTCTTGTAGAATTTTTAATGGAATTGGATATTTCGTGACTAGAATTTGGGTAAAAATCATGTATGTTTTAATCCTAGATCGAATTATTTCTGTTGATATCTCATGCGTGGATTATGTCATTCTTGTTTTAGATCTGGAGTGAAATTAGAAATAGTCAAAGGCAATATTCTCTGTCTTGATTGTATTTCAAAAAAGAATGCAAAAAACTAAATCTATACTGATAAAAATTAAAAGAAATGAAATTAGCTGTTTTCTCTCATTGTGCAATTGATACCATTTCCCTTGAAGGAAACAAGTATGAGCAAATCGGTGGGGCCTCTTGTTATTGTGGAATCACTGCAAGACAATTCAAATTTGATGTTGACTTGTTTACTAAATTTGGTCCTGATTTTCCAAAACAGTATTTGTCCGAACACAATATCAATTTCCCAAATTCTGAATCTGCAAAAAATACCACAAAGTTTGCCATCTCTGTTACTGGCTCTGATAGAACATTAAAACTTGAAAATGAATGTGAGCAAATAGATTATTCTAAATCGGATGCTGATGCTCATCTTGTTAGTCCGATATACCATGAAATATCTGATGATACATTCAAAAAAATAAAAAGCGATTCAAATTTTCTTTTTGTTGATCCTCAAGGATTTCTTAGAAGAAAAGATTCTCAAAATAATATCTTTTTGGGAAAAACTGATCTTGATTTATCTGATGTTAATGCAATAAAGGTAAATCCTGAAGAATCACAACAACTCGTTGTTGGCACTGCTGATGAAATGATGCTGGCATTACAGAAGAAAGGAGTTGAACATGTGATAATGACTGATAAAGCTGATGTATCCATGTTGGTTAAAGATAAAATTTATTCAATCACTTTGCCAAACAGACAGATTCATGACACCACTGGTGTTGGTGACATTTTTTGTTCTGCGTTTGTATGTACGATGCTTAAAGAAAAAGACTTTTTGTGGGCTCTATGTTTTGCCGGAGGTGCTGCCCAAGCAGCACTAGAATCTAATGATGTGGGATTGCAAAAAATACCAAAAAAAGGAACAATTCAAACTAATGCCTCTTATTTTTACAATTTGGTAAAATTTCGAGACTTGTAATGCATTATTCTTTTA
>JACNFR010000035.1 GCA_014384555.1 Candidatus Nitrosopumilus sp.
TGTGGAAAATCAGATCGTGTAGAGTATCTAGGAGGACTAGATTGGTTTTGCAATAAAAGATGTCATTATAATTATAGACATAAAGAAGACAATGTTTAGATTTTCGACTAAATACTTCTATCTTCAAAAATAAGGTCAATTTTCGAGTTAGAAATCACAATTTAATGAGAAGTTTTTGAACCTCATTCGTTCATTAATGGTAAATTCCACTTGAAACACGGTCATGAAATTTTGCTACAATTGTGATACAAGATTGGTGCAAAGCTATGAAGATGTAGGAGGGCCATGGGTATGTCCAAAATGTAATCCCGAAAAAATCCTAATAAAATCTCCAACATATGGGGTGAATTATTCAGGAAGAACAAAACAGTGTTCTAAAGGATGTGGAGCGGAAATTTACTGGGATGAGGGATTCAAATCAGATAGCGGGAAATTTATTCCAATGGATTCAAGAACAGATGAGCCACACAGATGTGAGGGACCTACAGAATCTGGAGAGTATTTCCCAGATGAAATTAAAAAATATGCTAAAACAGAGAAAAAAGACACAGTATCAAAAATTCCAATACCCGAAAGTATTCTTTTTGATATTAGTAAGATTCCAAAATCACTAATCGATAATGACGGGATCATTAGAGAAATTATTCAAGGACATAAGGAAGAATCCCTGGCACTCATTCACTATGAACGATTGATTGCACCAGAAGCAGATAAAATCCCAATTGAATCTCTAAAGGATGTATTATCAGAGAACATCATCAAAGGATTAGAAAAGTATGGATTTGCAGGATTGTTGCCATTTCAAGAAGAATCCATTCGTGAAATTCTAAAAGGTAACAATTCAATAATTTCATCACCAACGGGTTCTGGAAAGACAGAGGCATTTGCCATTCCAATCATACAAAAAATGTCAGAAGATCCCACTCCAGGAGTATTTACCTTGCTGGTATACCCACTTAATGCACTAATCGATGATCAAGTATCAAAAATATCAAATCTAATTCAGAAATGCAAACTAGATAAGAAAATTTCAGTGTATTCCATACACGGCGGTCAAAGTACAGAATACAAAGACATGGTAATTTCAGATGCTAGTGAAAAATCCCTAATTATTGCGACAAATTTTGATTTTATCAATTACCACCTAATATTGCAAGATAAAAAATGGAACGAGTTATTCAAAAATGCAAAAATAATTGTAATGGATGAGGCTCATTCCTACACAAGTTTTCACGGTTCTAACGTGTATCATGTTCTAAAAAGAATGAAACGATATATGGGAAATGTTCAATTTATAGGATCTTCAGCCACGCTAGATAATTCTAAAGAGTTTTTCTCAAACATGTTTGATTTACCTGAAAATTCATTTTCATATATCAAAAGTAAATTCAGACGAAAACAGAACATGCATATGTTTTTCATAATGCCTAGAAAATACAGACAACGAACTACAATGGAGATGTTATCATCAATGTGTTACAAAAATAAAACATCACAACTAGTTTTTAGCAATTCTCATAATGATGCAGAATTTCTTGCATCAAATGTTGAAAATGCGAATGATGGGATTAGAATTCAAATTCATAGAGGAGGACTAGATCAGAGAGACAGAAAATTGTATGAGTCTCAAATGAAAGCAGGTGAACTTGATGTACTTTCATGTACACCAACATTAGAGTTAGGAATTGATATTGGACATGTTGATGTTGTGATATCTGCATTCAAAAATGAATTTGATTCTTTCATTCAAAGAATTGGAAGAGCAGGACGTATGGGTCAGAAATCATATGCTATCTGTGTCTTTGATCCAGATGATGCAGCATGTCATTATTTTGCACGTCACATTGATGAATATCTAAAACAAGATCACATCATACCAATTAACAAAGTAAATCCAATAATTTCAGACAAACACATTGAATCAGCCGAAATAGAAGAACAATCAGCAACAGAGACAGATAAATCTCAATTTTTTGATTTTGCAAATAGTGTAAACCTACGAGGAGCATCAGGGGAAATCGGAATTTATTACAATTCTAGAAAAATAGGTACCAGAGGAGTCCCTGTAGGATATTATCAACTCCATCAGAAAGCAATCTACCATTTCAATAAACAAAACTATGAAGTAAATTCCCTGATAAAATCTCAAAATGGAGCAAGGGCATACCTAGTAAGATCAAATGAAAAGGGAAAAAGAACAATTCCAATAGTAAAAACATCCCTCATTCAGGCATCAGAAGGGAAAGCAAAACATAGAGAAATTAGCATAAAAGACAAGAAAATCTCTTTGAGATATGGAATAATCTCACTAGATAGAACCATTACTGGATACATGAAGGGAAATTACAATGAATCAGTAGACAAATTCACAATGCATAATGGCAGTAACAGTACATCAGGATGGAGAAATTTTCATTGGAAATCAAAACATTCTGCAGTAGGAATTACCATACCATCAGAATTTTTATCAAAATCAATTTCAAATTCCAAAAGTCCAATAGTCAATGATCCTAGAGTCCACACAATTACTCACCTGCTAGTCAATGCAAGTAAAATTCTAACAAAGTCAGAATCAAGTGACATTGATGCACATTATGAGAAAGGAGTAATCTATCTTTATGACAACTCGTCAGATGGATTTAATGGATGCAGTAAAATTGTTTTTGATGAATTTGAAAAGGTTCTCAATACAGCATTTTCTTTGATAAATGATTGTGATTGTCCAACAGAGGAGAATGTTGATGAAAAAGATTGGGGAGGATGTCCAAAATGTACTTTTACTACAGGATACTGTCTAACTAAAAACAAAGAATTATCAAAGAAAGGAGCAAAAGAATTTCTTCTTGCTTTTCAATAATTTATACATTAATATCTTATTTTGATATGGAATCCCTCATCAGTCTAAGCTCATTTAGATTGTCGATTTGACTATTGATTAAAAGATCAAGGGCTTTAGCATAATCAATTCCAACAAATTTTGTAGGTTTATCAAATATTGTATTTATCATTCCTTTGGTTTGTAATGAATTCAATAAACGATAAGTTTCAGTTCGGTAAATGTCTAAATCTTTTCCAATTTCATTTGCACGTTTTGGACCATTTTTAATTAAATGATTGTAGACCTTTAATTCATTTTGAGTTAATCCAAATTTTTTAAGAACAGATTGAATGGAAAAGAAAATTTGATCATATTTTCGATCAACACTTTGTTGCATTTCAACTGTAGCCATATTATAGTATGAATATATTATATGGTTAAAGATTTGTCTCATCAAAATATGACACATTTGTGTTCATTGCAATGAATAGTGAACATCACAAAATAGGACAATGCCGTTTGGTAATGTTTTAGCAGTTATTGAATGCCCATCCTGTAGGCCTTTTCCACAAACATAGCACTCTACCTTACTGACAGATGTGGAGATTTTTCGTTCCTTGAGAATCTGCATGTTTTGCATGATGATATAACGATCAGCTAGACTATAAAGGTACCGTACTATACCGTAATAATCACATGCCTAAGAAATCAATAATTTCAAACAAAAACAGATAGATCAAAATCATCTCATCACTTTAAATAATAAACCACCAGAATTTTGTTTATGGGTGGACACCTTTGGAAAGACACAAGCAAAAGTAGTACCTCTAGATTTATCTGAAAACCAATTTCAAATTTACAATAAAATTTCAAGAAACTATTCACATTCATTTCTGTTTGAATCACTTACAGGTCCTGAAGTTCTAGCAGAGACATCAGTGATGGGGTTTGATCCTAAAATAATTCTTAAAGGATATTCAGATAAAGTTGAAATTATCGAAGATGAAAAAACTACAACCATTAAAACAACAGATCCATTTAAAGAATTAAAAAAATTACTAGGAAAATCAAATGATCAAAGTTATAGATATCTTGGAGGGGCAGTTGGCGTAGTAAACTATGATGCAATTAGACTGGTTGAAAATATAGAAGATTCACATAATTCACCACAACCATTGATGGAGTTTGGAATTTATGATGATGGTATACTATATGACAAGATACATGAAAAATTGTTCTATTTTTATCATGATGAAAATAGATTTGACAAATTAGTGATGGGGGACGATTCCTTTGGAGAATTCCATTCAAGTGAAGTTACCCCAAATATGGATAAAAGTAAATATTGTGAAATTGTAAACAAGGCAAAAAAATACATCCACGATGGAGATATTTTCCAAGCTGTACTTTCTAGGAAATTTGCATTTGATGTTAAGGGGGACAATCTAACACTATACAAGACTTTGAGAAAATTAAATCCATCACCGTACATGTATCATTTAAAACAAGGTGCCAAGACAATCATCGGAGCATCACCTGAAATGTTAGTAAGAATCACAGACGATAAAGTAGAAACATTTCCAATTGCAGGAACTAGAAAAATAACAGATGATGAGGAAAAGAACAAAGCATTATCTGAAGAATTAATTCATGATGAAAAGGAACTAGCAGAGCATACAATGCTAGTAGATTTGGGCAGAAACGATATTGGAAGGGTCTGCAAATATGGAACTGTTCATCCAGAATCATTAATGGAAATAAAGCGATTCAGTCATGTTCAACATATTGTTAGTCACGTGGTAGGAAATTTAGCGCCTGAAAACGACATGTTTGATGCATTTCAGGCAGTATTTCCAGCAGGAACAGTGTCGGGCGCACCAAAGGTCAGAGCTATGGAGATAATTGATGAGTTAGAAACTGAAGCAAGAGGGCCATATGCAGGAGCAGTAGGTTATTTTTCTTACAACGGGTGCTGTGATTTTGCAATTGCAATTAGAAGTATTTTCATTGAAAACAACAAAGGCTTTGTCCAATCAGGAGCAGGCATAGTTTCAGATTCTATTGCTGAGAATGAATTCAAAGAAACAGAGCACAAGGCAGGAGCAATGCTTCAAGCATTAAAGGAGGCATCAAGTTGAAATTTTTAATCATCGATAATTATGATTCGTTTGTGTATAACATTGCGCAGTACCTAGGAGAACTTGGAGTAGAATGTGATGTAATCAGAAATGACAAAATAACTTTACCTCAAATTAAAGAAAAAAATTATGATGCAATAATTATTTCTCCAGGTCCAGGAACTCCGGAAGATAAAAAATACTTTGGAGTTTGTTCAGATGTTATCAAAGACATTGGACCAAATACTCCAATTCTAGGAGTTTGTCTAGGGCACCAAGGAATCATTGATGCATTTGGTGGTAAAGTAACTAATGCAGGATGTGTAAGACATGGGAAGACTAGTCCAGTTAATCATACAAATTCAAAATTGTTTGCAGATGTAAAGAATCCATTTAAAGCAACCAGATATCACAGTTTAGTTGGAGATAAAACAGTAATTCCAGATGTTTTAGAAGTTACGGCAACGGCATCAGATGACGGGGAAGTCATGGCCATTCAACACAAAGACTATCTTATTCAAGGAGTACAGTTTCATCCAGAATCAATAATGACAGAAGATGGAAAGAAAATTCTAGGTAATTTCATCAAACAAGTAAAGGAGAGAAAAAATTGATTTTAGATTTAATTACAAAATTGCAAGAAAAAACAGACCTGACATATGATGAGATGAATCAAGTAATGACAGATGTTCTATCTGGGAAAACAGATGACATACAGAATGCTAATTTTCTATCAAATCTAGCAGAAAAAGGAGAAACAGATGATGAATTATTAGGAATGCTTGACAAAATGCAAGAATTTTCACTCAAAGTTGAGCCTAAAAACCAAGGAACCGTCATTGACATGTGCGGTACAGGAGGAGACAAACTACAGACATTCAATATTTCAACAACCGCATCATTTGTAGTAGCAGCCGCAGGAGGGACAGTAGCCAAACATGGTAATCGTTCTAGTTCAGGAGTTTCGGGAAGTGCAGATATTTTTGAATATTTTGGATATGATTTGAATTTAGAACCTCCAAAAATTGCAGAGATTTTACAAAAACATAACATCTGTTTTATGTTCGCTCAAAAGTTTCATCCAGCAATGAGACATGTATCAGCAGCAAGAAAACAACTTGGAAAAAGAACGGCATTTAATTTACTAGGCCCACTATCAAATCCAGCAGGAGTAAAAAATCAATTGGTAGGAGTGTTCTCCATAGAATATTTAGACAGATTGCCATTAATTCTTAAAAGAAAAGGAGCAGAGAACGTCATGACAGTTAGGTCAGATGATGGAATGGATGAGTTTTCAACTAGTACAACAAATCGTGTATGTATATTGAAAAATGACAAAGTGTTGATGAATGCAATTGATCCTGAGATAGTAGGATTACACAAATCATCTCTTCAAGATATTCAAATCAAAACAAAAGAAGATGCAATAAAATCATTTGTAGGAGTGTTAAACAATACAGCAAACCAAGCAATGATTGAAACCACAGCGTTAAATGCTGCAGGAGGGTTAATTGTTGCAAATATTTCCAAAAACTTTGAAGAAGCAGTAGAACTGGCATTAAACACGATAAAAAGTGGGAAAGCATTTTCATTACTAGAAAAATTTATTCAAGATACAGGAGACATTACAAAACTAAAGGAGATTAATAATGGCTGAAAATATTCTACGAAAACTAGTAAATAATTCACAGATGGCAATTGATGATGGAGTTTATGATGTAGATGCAAATTTGGAAAAATCAACCAAAGACTTTATCAAAATAATCAACACCAATCCACATGCAACATTACTGACTGAGGTAAAATTTGCATCTCCATCTTTAGGAAAAATTAGAACATTGACTGATCCAGTAAGCATAGCAAATCAAATGATTGCAGGAGGCTCAAAAGCCCTCTCAGTTTTGACTCAACCGCACCTATTTCATGGCTCTCCCGAATATTTCATGAAAGTGAGGAATGCAGTAAATGTACCAATGCTCATGAAGGATATTATGATTGACAAAATCCAAATTGATACAGCAAAGAAGATTGGTGCAGATTTCATGTTAGTCATTCAATCACTTTATGATCAAAAATTCCTCTCAGATATTGATGACTTTATAGACTATGGCCATAAACAAGGATTGCAAATATTGCTTGAAGTACATACAAAACAAGAACTTGAAAATGCATTAAACACAGAAGCTGATCTAATTGGAATTAATAACAGAAATCTAGATACTTTAGAAATTGATCTTAAAACTACGGAAACTATTCTTGCAGGTGAAAAAAAATCAAGACCTATTCTATCTGAAAGTGGAATTAATACTCCTGAAGACATCCAATATCTAAAAAAGTGCGGAGCAGATGCATTTCTGATAGGGTCAAGCATAATGAAAAGTGATAACATTGAAGAACAAGTAAAAAAACTGGTGAATGCATATTGAAATATCCTAAAAACGGTCGATTTGGAGAATTTGGTGGAAAATACATTCCAGAAACACTAGTCCCTGCAATTGAAGAATTGGAAGAAAATTATCTTAAATTCAAAAATGATAAAAAATTCAAAAAAGAATTAGATTACTATCTCAGAGTCTATGCAGGAAGACCTACACCATTATACTATGCAAAGAATTTGTCTGAAAAAATGGGCGGTGCTAAAATCTATCTTAAAAGAGAAGACTTGCTTCACGGAGGAGCTCATAAAATTAACAATACACTAGGCCAAGCACTACTTGCAAAAAAGATGAACAAGAAAAGAATTATTGCAGAAACAGGTGCAGGTCAACACGGCGTTGCAACGGCAATGGCATGTGCAGCATTAGGAATGAAAGCAGAAGTGTACATGGGGTACAGAGATACAATTAGACAAAAACAAAATGTATTTCGAATGAACATGCTTGGTTGTGAAGTACATCCAGTAAAATCAGGCTCTAAAACGCTCAAAGATGCAATAAATGAAGCAATTCGTGACTGGATTACAAATGTGGAGAACACATACTATTTGTTAGGTTCAGCAGTAGGTCCACATCCATATCCTGTAATGGTTAGAGACTTTCAAAGTGTAATTGGAAATGAAATAAAATCACAAATGAAAAAAATTAACAATAAAGCACCAGATACTGTAATTGCATGTGTCGGCGGAGGCTCTAATGCAATTGGAACATTTTATCCACTAGTTGATACTAATTCAGAAATTATCGGAGTAGAAGCTGCAGGCCACGGATTAAAATCAAAAATGCATTCAGCAACATTATCTGCAGGAACCAAAGGAGTTCTACATGGAATGATGACATATTTGTTACAAGATAAAGAAGGACAAGTTACAGAGACACATAGTATTTCAGCAGGATTAGATTATCCAGGAGTAGGTCCTGAGCATTCATACTATAAAGATACTAAACGAGTAAAATACCATTCAGCAACAGATGCAGAAGTAATTGATGCATTTCTAACTTTGACTAAAACAGAAGGAATCATCCCAGCTTTGGAATCATCTCATGCAATTGCAGAAGCTATGAAAGTTGCAAGAAAGAGTAAGAAATCAGAATCAATAGTAGTCACTCTTTCTGGACGTGGAGACAAAGACATCGAAGAAGTACAAAATTATTTGAATAAACATGTCAAGAATTAAAGAAAAATTTGCAGAGTTGGAGGCTAAAAACCAAAAAGCACTAATATCGTATATCATGGCAGGTTTTCCAAATGATAAAGCCACAATATCCACCGTCAGAGGACTAGTAAAAGGCGGAGTAGATATAATTGAATTAGGATTTCCATTTTCAGATCCTCTAGCTGATGGACCTGTAATTCAAAATGCAAGCACAATATCACTAGAAAAGGGTACAAAGATTGCAAAGTTTTTCAGCCTTGTAAAAAAGATAAGAAAAGAAACAGACATTCCACTTATTCTAATGACTTACACCAACATTCTGTATCATAAAGGATATTCAAAGTTCATTTCAGAAGCAAAGAAAGCAGGAATTGATGGCTTTATTCTACCAGATATGTCAGTAGAAGAATCAAAAGAATACCTGCAAGCAGCAAAAAATAATGCAGATACAATATTTCTAATTTCTCCAAACACCAGTATACAAAGAATTCAAAAAATATCCAAGGTATCATCAGGGTTTTTGTATCTTGTTGCAGTTTTTGGAACTACAGGAGTAAAAACTGGAATTAAAAAATACACAATAGATGCAATCAAACAAGTCAAAAAACAAACCAAAGGAAAAATCCCAATAGGAGTAGGGTTTGGAGTATCAACACCAGAAGATGTAAAAAAATACGTCAAAGCAGGTGCAGATGCAGTTATTGTTGGAAGTGCATATTTGAAATTAATAGAGAAAACATCTCAAAATCAGCTAGAGATAAAAATTGCATCATTTACAAAAAGTCTCAAAAAACAAACAATTCTTTAGAAGAAATAACGTCAAAGTTGGCGGTCAAGGATGCAGACTTTCATAGAGGGGAACTCGATTTCAGTAATGGCCGCCAAACTAGATGTTCTCATATTATGATATACATGGAAAAATAAAAAAGCAATGTTAGAAATCTCTAAAATTCATCCAGTTACTAGGGAATAAATTCACAAGTGTTTAGATCGACAAAACATACAAAAACCAGATACCCGTTTGTTTAATGTGCAGACGAAGTTTATTTTTGTCACAGGTGGTGTGATGTCTGGCCTTGGAAAAGGCGTAACAACTTCCTCGATTGCAAAATTATTACAATTAGCTGATCAAAAAGTATCGTGTATCAAAATAGACCCATATCTCAACTATGATGCTGGAACAATGAATCCAGTTGCACATGGAGAGGTATTCGTCACAGATGATGGAGGAGAATGTGATATGGATATCGGAAATTATGAGAGATTCCTAAACCAGGACATTCCTAAAAGCCATAATATTACCACCGCACAGGTTTATTCATCAGTAATAGATGCAGAACGAAAAGGAGAGTATCTAGGAGCATGTGTTCAAATTATCCCACACATTACAGATGAAATAAAAAATAGAATTACAAAAATTGCTGAAGACGAAAAATTGGACTTTTTGATTGTAGAGTGTGGTGGAACAGTAGGAGATATTGAATCACTACCATTCTTAGAAGCACTAAGACAAATGAGAGTAGAGGAAGGACCAGAAAATGTAATTTTTGTACATGTTACATTGGCACCATCTTTAGATGTCGTAGGAGAACAAAAAACAAAGCCAACTCAACACAGTGTTCAAGAATTAAGAAGAATTGGTATTCAGCCAGACTTTTTGGCAGTAAGATGCACTTTGCCATTAGAAGAAAAGACAAAGAAAAAGATTGCAATGTTTACAAACGTTACAACAAAAGATGTGCTATCATGCCATGATGCAAAATCAATTTTTGAAGTTCCACAAATGTTGTACGACCAAGGAATAATGGATTCAATATTTACAAAGTTTGGAAAAGTTGGAATGGTTAACGCATCATCTAATTGGGACAAATGGAATGAAATTGCTCAAAACATGGTAAACCACGAAAACGACAAGGTGAAAATAGCAATGGTTGGGAAATATGTCACTTTAACAGATAGTTATGTGAGCGTGAATCATGCGCTAAAACATGCAGGAGCTGCGATTGGAAAATCAATAGACATTGACTGGATTGATTCAGAATCAATTGCAGATTATAGCATTCTATCAAACTATGATGGAATTCTGGTTCCAGGAGGATTTGGAACCAGAGGATCTGAAGGAATTATTCAAACTGCAAATTATGCTAGAGAAAAAAACATCCCATATCTAGGAATTTGTTTTGGATTCCAACTAGCAGCAATTGCATTTGGAAGAAATGTATTGAAACTGGATGATGCAAACTCTACTGAAATCAAACCAGACACAAAGAATCCAATTGTAGATTTGCTGCCAGAACAAAAAGATGTTTCAGACATGGGAGGTTCACTCAGATTAGGGGCAAACGAGGTAATCATTAAAGAAAATACAAATGCCAAGAAAATCTACAACACTTCAACAATCAGTAAACGTCACAGACACAGATATGAGATTAATCAAGAATACATCCCACAGTTTGAAAGAAATGGATTGATATTTTCTGCAGACAGTGACGGAGGTAAAAGAATGGAAATGCTAGAAATTCCACTACACAAATTCTACCTAGGAGTGCAATTCCATCCAGAGTTTAACAGTAGACCAGGGTATCCTGAAGAGTCTTTTGCAGCATTTATCAAAGCAGCATCTGAAAAATAATTTTTATTCTATTTTAGATATCTCGTAAATTTTCTGTCTTGCATCACGAATTGAGACTTTCTTTTTGACATATCCTTTCTTAAGCAAATGACTTAATGCCAATCTTACGGTCCTATCAGGAAGCAGAGTTTTGTTTGCCAAGTCTTTTTGCGTCAATGCGCCCTCATACTCTAATGTTTTTAGCAATAATTTGGAGCTTGGAGGCATACTAAGTAGTTCTTCTGCCAAATGCACCTTTTTTGCAAGGGCAGAGATTGCAGTGGAATTTTTCTTTAAACGAATAATTTTTGCAGGAGGGAAGAACTGAGTGCACTCTACAGTGTTATTTACCTTGTATCTATCCAATCCATCCAATACAGCTTCACAATGTACTCTTGCAGAAATATCATCAACCTCTATTGAGCTGTCATTGGATACTATGATTGGTCGTCGTGTTACATCCAATGAATTAACTGAGATAATTTCAAAGACTGCAGAATCAGGAAACAGTACAGGGCCACCAGCAGACATTGAATATGCAGAAGAACCAAGGGGTGTAGATACAATTATTCCATCACTGTTATCGTGCCATACTTCTTCACCATTTACTCTAAGGGAGTGTTCCATCAACATTGCACTTTTAGATGAAAACACCGCCACATCATTTAACACAGGATAGACATTCTTTCCATCAATCTTTACTCCAAGTCTAGGAATTTCTTCTACAGTGTACTTTTGTTTTTTTAAGACATTAACATATGATGAAAATTCTCGAAGATCAATTTGGGCTAAAAATCCACTCGATTCACCTTCACTAATACCCAATACAGGTAATGTTGCATCAAAAGTTCTGTGAAAATAATTTCTAACTCCCTTATCCCCACCTAAAACAATAATGCAATCTGCCTGCAAATTCTTTGATTTTGTCATGGTAAAAGATTTGATTCCAGAATCATCTAGAATTTTTTTGATATTTTTTGCAGCTGATTCTGTAGTTCCAGAACCATAGATGCCTATTTGCATAGAAGAACCAGTCATTTTGGTTGAATAAAAGAATAA